>NZ_JBNHIC010000021.1:0-78076 GCF_059092905.1 Arthrobacter sp. B0427-1-12
CCACCGTTCAATATCGGCTCCAACTTCCAGGGAACAGTCCACTCAAGGCCCCCTCGAGTCTCTTCTGCCACCCAATCGCCGATAACAGCGCATATGTACTAATCAGCTGTAAAGGGAACCTCTACGCCCTCGTCCGTCTGACCCTCCCGCCGGGACGGCGGGAACAGCAACTGCACAAGAACTCCCCGCACTGGCCCTCCCATCGACCGGCAGTCAGCGCTAACCTGATTCGAGGGGGCAATCAGAGAAACCGCTGCCGGTTCGGGAGGTACTCAAGGTGAACGGTGATACCAGCACAGATTCCCCTCTTGAGCGGCTGCAGGATCTGCTGCTGGAGCGTCGGGATCTGACCGAGTTCCTCGAGGAATTCACCCGTCTCATGGCCGAGAACCTGGCCCAGGGACAGGAGGAAGTGTGGTGTGCTGTCACGCTGCTTCGTGATAAATCGGCCGCCACGGTGGCCAGCAGCAGCGAGCGTGCCGCGGCACTAGATGAGATCCAGTACCGGTTTGGAGACGGGCCGTGCCTGACGGCGGCCCGCGAACACAGACTGGTCCACGTCCCCGACATGCGCCGGGAATTCCGCTGGCCCGAATACCAGGAAGCGGCGGCCGCCAACGGCATCATCTCGGTCCTGGGCGTGCCCTTCGAACTCGAAGGCGAAGCCTCGGCCGGCCTCGATGTCTATTCCGATCAGCCAAACAAATACGATGATGCCGCAATCCGGAATGTGCAGCGGCACGTGCTGATGGCCTCGAAGGCACTGCGGATCGCCGTACGGTTCGCCCAACATCAGGACACCGAGGCACACCTGGAATCAGCCATGCAGTCCCGAACCACCATCGACCTGGCCGTCGGCATCATCATGGCCCAAAACACCTGCAGCCAGGACCAGGCCTTCAACATCCTGAAATCCGCTTCCAACAACCGCAACGTCAAACTCCGCGACCTCGCCGCCCAAGTCATCGCCACAGTCCATCAGGGCGCCACCCAAACACATTTCGACCGCTGACCACCCGCTCCCAAGCCGAGCAGATCACGCTGGCCACTCGGGCCTTCTGCCGTCCCGGCCGGCGTCCGCCCCGACCGCGCTGCAGTGTCCTGGACCGGATCCGGCCGACCGCGAAACCTAAGAGCCGACACTGATGAACAAGGCCCACGGCGCCGTCTGCCACGGACAACCTCACCAACGGTCCGGTCCGAACGCCGATAACGGCGCATACGTTATGGCTGGCTGAAGGCCGGCCCGGTGTTTCTAGCCGACCAGAGTATCGCGCCGGAGATACTCCCGGCCTGCAGGCGTCCGGGTCTTCCTGGTTCCGGTGCCGGATATCCGGGGAAGGTTCTGCAGCCATGGCCGGCTGGGCGGACGAAGCAGAAGCGCCCCTCCAGCGGCGATAACCACCAGTCCGCTTCCGAGCACGGCCAAGCCGAAGAGATAATCCATCACACTCATGCCTGCAAACCCCTCTCATCGTTATCCTGCCGGTTCCTGCCGGGACAAGACCTGCCCGTGCAGGAAGCCGCCTCCGGAGCCACGCCGCAGCCCCGATCATCAGCAAACTTACTATACCCGCAGGGCCGGCGGATCCCCGCCCGGCCGATGGGCAGCTGCACGGGCGCAGGTACCGCGCTATCCTAGATCGCTAGACGGACTAGCTATACCTTCTGGGGGTTTATGTGGAGGATACGGGTGCCTTGTCTGGCTATTGGTACACGAGGGACTCCGCCGCCGCGGCGGAGGTTCTCGATGCCCTGCGGGATTACCGCGCATCGGAAGCGGCCATGCGCCGGCGTACGCGCTCATCCATGGGCATGGGTGAAACCGATCTGCTGGCCCTGCGGTATCTGCTGCAGGCAGAGGCCGCCGGCCAAACGATAGGGCCGAAGGAACTGGCTGCCCGACTCGGCATCACCTCAGCGTCGGTGACCACGCTGATCGACCGACTGGCCCAAAGCGGCCACCTCCGGCGGGAACGGCATCCGACCGATGGCCGGGCCCTGATCCTGCGGGCCACCGCCGGCTCGGACCGCGAGGTGAGGGCCACCTTGGGGCGGATGCATGCCCGCATGCTCAAGGCCGCCCAATCCCTGTCACAGGAAGAAGCCCGTACCGTAATCACCTTCCTGCACCGCATGCGCAATGCCGTCGATGCCATCGACCCCCACTGATCTCCCCTGCCTCGCGTGATGTCACAGCCGCAGTCCCGGTCGCCCCTCGGGGCTGGACACAAGAGCCGGCTTCTGCTTATAACTAGCTAGTCTAGTTAGTTAGTTTTCGGATCAGGAGGACCCCGTGACTGCCATTGCAGCCAGGCTTCAGTCCCGCACCGCCCGGGACTTTACAGACAACATCACCTTCTCCCTGCCTGTGGTTCCGGCTCCGGCATTTCCCCCGCAGAAGACTCCGGTGCAGGAGCCTCCCCTGGCGGATGCTCCGGTGCACTGCGGTCAGGCCATGACCCTTGCCGATGTGTCGCTACGGCTGCCGATCGTCACCTTCGCGGCGGAAGAACCCCGCCCGGCATCCAGGCGGGAATGGGTCTGCGGCTGCGGCTTCCGCCAGGATCCGGTCCCCGGCCGGCAGGCGTCGGTGCGGCGGGTATGGCTGGCCGCCGCGCAGGTCGAAGACCGGCAGTGGGCCCTGGACCAGGCCATCGCCAACCTGAACGCCAGCATCCGCGCCGCCGTCGGTGAGGGTTGCCCGCTGGAATCAGTTGCCTCCGCGGCAGGCCTGACCGTCCAGGAAGTCTGGGACATCCTGCGGCAGGATGCAGGAATGAACGCAGCCTAAAGGCCCGCAACGCCGACGCCCCCGATAAGCTCTTCCCCGGCCCGGCTTTCGGCTTTGGTCAGGTACCCGGCCGGGGGCCGGTGCGCAGCACCCAAGCTGGACGGGCCTCGAGGGCAACCGAAATCTGCCCCGACTCGGACATACGCCGATAACAACGCATGCGACGGCGTATTAAAGCCGGGAGGAGAATGCTGCATTCCCCTCCCGGGTTGTTTGCCCTCAGTAAGATCTCTGACCTGAATGGCATCAGTGATCTTCGCTGAATCAGGCCACTGCCTTTTGATATGCCTCAGCGACTTCGGAGGATATCCGGCCCCGCCCGGAAACGTCATAACCGTGTTCCCTGGCCCATTCACGGATTTTCCGGGTATCCCCACGGCCGGCCCCTGCCCGGGCCTTGCCGCGGGTTGACCCAACCGCAGGGACCTTGCGGCCGGCCTTCACATACTGCCTGAAGGCCCTACGCAGTGCAGCAGCGTCCCCGGTGGACAGGTCAATTTCATAGTTCGTGCCGTCCATGCCGAAATGCACCGTTTCGTCCGCCGGGCCCCCGTCCAAATCAGATACCAGGACGACTTCCACCTTTTGTGCCATGCGAAGCGACTCCTCAATAACGGGGACAATTTCCCCATATAAATATTACGTATCCCGGCCGCGCTTTCGACAGCACAGAACGGCCACCAACCGGCCACCGCGACCGGTTCAGGAACGGCCGGTTCAAGTAAGCGCCGTCACCGGCGGCGGGGTATTTATGCCCACCCGGGAGCCGGTCCGCCGTTGTCCGGTATCTGTAAAGAATCAGGTCCGGACGAATGTTATTGACGCGCTGACACCCTCGGCCCTGCTGCCCTTCAGGGACGTGCTGCCGCAGGTTCCGGGCCGGCATGATAACCGGTCCTCCACTCCGGGCGACGGAACTCTGAGGCGGCACAGGACAGGCAGCCCCATCTCCCTGAGCACAGCCCATATCAGCGCACATGTATCGGCGGCGGCGGACCCGGGGCCCTTCGCTCATCCCGATTGACTGACGGATTACCAGGCTCTTTCGCTGGCCCCGGTATCGCCTTCGGTCCAAGCCTGCGCCGGCCCACTGTCAGGGGTCTCGTGCAGCCCTGGCTGCTTTCCTGCCGAGGTGCCGGTGAACCGGCAGGCACCGGTGTGTGGATGGGGCAGGTCGCAGATTCGTGTATTCGGCCGCATACACCCTGCTGAGCGGCGTCGGAATCGACCAAAACGCTGTGCTCACGGGGTGGCCCGGACGGACCGGCCCCGGAATCAGCGCTCATTGGTGTGGGATTAGGCTGGGGCAGACCCATGATGAGATCCGTATGGTAAGAGCCGGAACCGTGGTGGTTCCGGCTGACCTCCTGTCCCTGCCGCTTTACTGCACCAGGAACTGTACCCATATTTTTTTCCCATCAACGGTGCCGAAGGAAGAGCCCGCCGGGACCGGGCCGCCCACCCCTGACACACCCCAACCCGAGACCGATAACTAGCGCATGTGACACCGGGTATCCCTTCGGCGGCGGACCGTCAGGTACCGCCAGCCCATTCGGTCGGTCATGGGTAGTGTTCCCTGCCCGGGCGGGGCTAGAGATACCCGAACCCGCTGCACTGTCCGCCCCGGCCGCCCGCCGCGGGGCCCATAGTGCTGTGAATAGGTGCGGGATCCCCGTCCTCGGCGGTCCCGGTGCCGGCGGCCGGGCGGGCGGGCGCAATGTGGCGCAGTTGCTGCTGCGCCGCCAGGGTCTGGTTCGCGATTTCCTGCACCGCCAGGGCTGTCTGGATGCCCCGGAACAACCCTTCCAGCCAGCCCACCAGCTGGGCCTGGGCCACCCGCAGCTCGGCTTCGGAGGGAGCGGAATCGGCTGGGAAGGGCAGGCTGATCCGGTCCAGTTCCCGGGCCAGTTCAGGGGCGATTCTGTCCTGAATCTCGAGAACGGATTGTTAATAGATGCTCGCCAGCCGGTACCGCGCACCCTCATCCAGGGGTCCATTGCGCACCTCCTCCAGCAGCTGCCCGACCGTCCTGCCGATCCGGACGACTTTAGCGGGCTCATCCACCGGCATGCCGCGCCCAGCCGGCTCTGAACCTGCAGCATCGGCCGGGTCGCATTGGGCGGTCTTCGGGCTGCCCTGCCCGGGCTGCCGCGGCTGCGCATCTTCCGAACGCCCGGCAGCGGTCGGGGAGCCTTCCGCCGCCATGTCTACGGTCCGCACAGTCTCCGCCGCCATGGTCCCCAGCCCGGGACGGCAGTCACCTGCTGCCACCGGAAACGAATCGAATCCGGCTGCCACTATCACCGTCTCCTCCACAGTCCTAAAGTTGAGCCATATCGACTCAACTACGCCAAAATGATACCGCTCCCCCGCTCTGGCCGTTCCAGAGGAAGAACGCCTTTAGCAGATGCCGCAGAGGCGGCCGGCTCATTCCATGTGCCCGCGCCGGCGCTTCTGCCCCGTCTGAACGGTGGAACCATATTGAGGCAGGCTAGGTGGGGCGGTCCGGGCAGACCAACGCCTGACTGGACCTCCCCCCGCTTCGCCAAATGATGCCAAGACAGGGCAGCCGCTGTCTTAAACAGATCGGGGGTCTGGCGTTCTTGCCGCCAAGGCCCCCCGGTCCCGTTGCTCCGCCATAGCGGAGTCGGTAGCGCACCTCTCGGAATTGCCTCCGGCCAGCCATCCCGCTACTGTGCGGGACCGCATTGTGCGCTACGCCCATTAAATTACTGCTGGCGCACAAGGCAGATAAGACGGCTGCCGGAGCATTTTGGCCAGGATCCCGGACAGTGCCTTATCGCCTGCAGAGGACTCACCTTCGGCCGGTAGCCGGGAAACACCGCGGGCTTCCAGTCACTTTCCGCTCATCGGCCGGGCGCCGCAGCTTCACCCCGGCGCCGCGCGGGAAGGTGAGCTGCCCGTTCCCGGCCCGGGGCCGGAAACGGGCGACAACCTCAGGCTGCGGCCGGGGGTCAGCCGCGGCTGATGGGGATCTTCCGGGGCCCGGACTCGGGTTCCTCCGGCACCGGGACACGGATTTCAAGGATCCCGTCGTTGTAGGAGGCCTGGACATCCTTCTCATCCACGGGGCCGGGCAGGGTCACCGTGCGGGAAAACGCGCCGTAGCGGAATTCGGAGCGGTAACCCTTTTTGCTTTTCTTCTCCGTTTTTTCCTCGTGCTTGACCTCGATCCGCAGCTGATCCCCGGTCAGGGTGATGTCCACATCCTTTTCCGGATCAATACCGGGAACCTCGGCCCGCACGACCATGGACCCGTCCTCCCGGTATTCCTCAACCCGCAGCCACTCCAGATCCCCTTCCCACAGCCGGCGCAGGGGTTCGGGAACGTCAACTCCGGCACGGCGCAGAATATTGGCCATCGCTACTACCTCCAATCAATGCATCTCCGGCATGTGTCAGGATCCGGTCTTCTGCTGCCCGGCCGATTTCTGTTCGGCCGGCGCTTCGACCGCTTCCTGGCGGTGTCCGGCAACCACTTCGATCTTCCGGCGCCTGGCGGCTTCGCTGACCGGGATGGTCACGCTCAACACCCCGTTGTCGTAGTGCGCCGAGATGCCGTCCACCTGAATGTCCTGGCCCAGGGTCAGCTGGCGCAGGAAGGAGCCGCTCTCGCGCTCCCGCAGCAGCCACTGTGTGCCCTCGGTTTCCTTCAGGGTCCGCTGGGCGCGGATGGTCAGCAGCTGCCCGTCGACGTCCAGATCGACCGATCCCGGGTCAATGCCGGGCAGGTCCGCGTTCAGGATGTAGTGGTCCCCTTCCCGGTACAGGTCCATGGGCATCACCCGCGGCCCCTGTCCGCGGCCTAACAGGGCCTGGGAAACGCGCTCCAGTTCCTGGAATGGATCAAACCTGGCCGTCATGCTCACCAACTCCTTCATTCCAAACTTCGTTCATCCCAAAGTTGAGCCTACTACGCTCAACTACGACCATATTAACGCACTCCCGCCCGGAAGCGGTAGACCGTTTCCGGGGTTCCGGGAAGCGGTAAAGACGGCAGCCTTGGGTACGCAGGCGCTCAGCGGTTAACGCATTTTCCGTCAGCCGGGCCTGTCCTTGGGCCGGCGGGCCGGGATACGCTGGGATGCCGCCCGGAGCGGCTCACAAGGAACCGCGTTCCGATGGCTCGCAGCCGGCCTGCCGGCAAACCATTCGATACATCGGCACCAATGACAATGTGTTGATCGCCCAATGCAAGCCCCCAACACCCCGCAGCGGCCCCGGCACCGGCACGAGCTCCAGCCCAGGCAGGCCCCCCCCGGCCGCCGGTGCTGAAGTGCCCTCCTGTCCCGGGTGCGGTCCGATGAGTTCCTTCACTTCCAGGAGTACCTCCCGGCCCGGACCCTGCCGGACCGCCGGCAGGAACCGGCCCACGCCGCCTACATCTGCAGCCGCTGCGGGAGCACCCGCGCCCACCGGGTACCGGATACCTGGACACCCCCAACTGGGACGGGTTGGCCTGAAACCGTCGCAGCAACCGGGCTTCCTGTTGCACGGGCTTCCGGTCCCCGTTCCTGCAGGCCCGCCCCGTCCGGATCATCAGGTACCCCAGCTACCCCACACCCGCGCCGGCGGCCAGGTCGATCTGCTCAGCGTCCAGGTCGCGGCCACCGCCCAGCCGGGAACCGGCAGCTGCGCTGCACGGACGGTATCCGCTGCAGCGCTGAGCAGTCAGGCACCTCGGCCGCCCCCGATGCATCCCCTCACCCGTATCCGGGTGCGTCATCCGGGACCCCACCGGCGCCTCATCCGGGCGGACGGTTGCCCTGCGCGCTGCTGCCGGCCCTACGTGCAGGCGCTGTCCGAATCGCGCAGGAAAAAATACCGCAGGACAGCCGCATACACCAGCACATACCCGGCAAGAGTGAGGACCGCCAGTTCCGAGGCAACACCGAGGATGAGCACCACCGTCCCCACCAACGCGGCCAGGACCGCCCGGCGCACCGCCCCGGGTGGCGGACCGGCGAACCCCTCGGTCAGAATCCGTGCCAGCCTGGGATCCTCGGCGGCCAGTTCACGCTCAAGTTCCGCCAGGCGCCTGTTCTCTTCATACGAAAACACCGGACATCTCCCGCTCCGGTACGGGACCGCCTCAAGCACCCGCAGCCCCGTACTGGCTTGAAACCCTGAAGGTGCTTTTTGCACCTTGTTCCCATTATGGATCCGCGCCCCGACCCCCCGCACCTGCCCGAAACAACCCGGCAAACCCCGGGCCCGCCGGCGTCCCCTCCCGCGGCCGGTTTCCCTGTCCTCGGACCAGCGGCCGGACACGACGGCAGCCGGGATCTGTTTCCGCTGCCGGCCGGCTGGCTCGTATCCCTGAGAAATGACCGCTTCACGGCAGGGAGAACCACAAAATGCTGTACGAGGAATTCTTGGCCCCAGTCCGGGACCGCCCTACCGGCCCACCAGCAGCACGGACGCCGATAACAGCGCATACGACACCTGGAAGCCAGGGCAGAGCATCGCTGAGGGCACCGGTTAGGATGCAGGCAGTGCCGCCCGGCACTGCGGGATGAGGAGGAACATGGCCCACATTCGCTACGGTGACCGCAATTACCACATTCAGGATTCCGATGTTGAAGAGTACCGGCAGAAAATTTTGGAGGCGCTGGGGAAGAATGAGGTAACCGCCTTGGGCGTAAGCGAGCTCATCAACGGAGAACGCTACCCCTCCACCTTGTTCATCTCCCGAGGTGTCCCTCTGAGCGTGCATGAATGGGACACCCACCGGATCTAGACGGCAGGGAAGGGCCGCACCCGGCAGGGTGCGGCCCTTCCCTGCCACATGTCCGGCCGCGGTTATCGGGCCCTGTTCCGGTTGGGAACGGACGCTCTTCGGCCCCCGCGTTGCGGTGCTCTGGCCAGCGGGGCCACGGCTGGATAATCTGAGCAGCATTAGGCCGCAGGAGGCGTTTGCATGGCGAGAATCGAGGACTATGCCATCGTCGGTGACCTGGAGACGGCGGCACTGATCGGGCGGAACGGGTCCATCGACTGGCTGTGCCTGCCGCGCTTTGATTCCCCGGCCTGTTTCGCGGCGCTGCTGGACTCCCCCGAGGCAGGACGCTGGCTGCTTGCTCCCGCCGGAGCCGGGGAGTGCACCCGCCGCAGGTACCGGTCGGACACGTTGGTTCTGGAAACCGAATGGGACACCGCCGGAGGAAGCGTCCGGATTATCGACTTCATGCCCGGACGCGATGACGCGGTGGATGTAGTGCGTATCGTGGAGGGCCTCAGCGGCACGGTGCCGATGCACGGAGAGCTGTGCCTGCGCTTCGACTACGGCCGGGTCATACCGTGGGTGCGCCGCATCCCGGGCGGCATCAGCGCCGTCGCCGGCCCCGACTCCGCCTACCTCACCACCCCGGCTCCGTTGAAGGGGCTCAAGCTGCACACAGTCAGCGAATTCACCATACGGGCCGGGGACAGGGTCCCCTTCGTCCTGCGCTGGGCCCCGGGCCACCACCCGGAACCGGCCCGGATCGACCCGACCAAAGCGCTGGAGGCAACGGAGGCCTTCTGGCGGCAGTGGATCAGCCGCAGCCGGGTGGAAGGAAAATACAGCGACGCCGTGAAACGTTCCCTGATCACCCTCAAGGCACTCACCTATGCCCCCACCGGCGGCATCGTTGCCGCCGCCACGACCTCTTTGCCCGAGCAGCTCGGCGGGCCCCGGAACTGGGACTACCGCTACTGCTGGCTGCGCGATGCCTCCCTGACCCTGCAGTCCCTGCTCGCCGTCGGCTACACCGAAGAGGCCGCCGCATGGCGCGAGTGGCTGCTGCGTGCGATCGCCGGAGAACCGTCCAAACTCCAGATCCTCTACGGCCTTGACGGAACCCGCCGGCTGCCCGAGACCGAACTGGCCTGGCTGGCCGGCTATGAAGGCTCACAGCCGGTCCGCACCGGCAACGCCGCCACCGGACAGCTACAACTGGATGTGTGGGGCGAAGTCCTCGACGCGCTCTCCCTCACCCGTGCTGCGGGCCCGCCCGGAACCTCCGACAGCTCCTGGGACATCCAGGTCGCGCTGATGGAGTTCCTCGAAGGAGCCTGGAACGAACCCGACAACGGGCTGTGGGAAGTCCGCGGCCCCCGGCGCCACTTCACCCACTCCAAGGTCATGGCCTGGGTCGCCGCAGACCGCATGGTCAAAGGCGTCCGCCAATCCGGGCTTCCCGGCCCCGACAGGAGATGGTCCGCACTCCGGGAACAAATCCATGCCGATGTGATGGCTCATGGCTTCAATGACCAGCTCAACACCTTCGTCCAGTCCTACGGCAGCACCGAGCTCGACGGCAGCCTGCTGCTGATCCCCCGCGTCGGCTTTCTGCCCTATACCCATCCACGCGTCATCGGGACCGTGGACGCAGTCTGCCGCGACCTGAGCGAAGACGGCTTCGTCCTACGCTACCGCCCCCAAACCGGCATCGACGGAATGCCCGGGGACGAGGGTGTCTTTCTGGCCTGCTCCTTCTGGCTCGCCGAGGCCCTGCTCGGCATCGGCCGTTACAACGAAGCCGTCGAACTTTTTGAGCGCCTGCTCTGCCTGCGCAACGACGTCGGACTGCTCAGTGAGGAATGGGACCCGCGCACCCGCCGGCAGCTGGGCAACACCCCGCAGGCCTTCAGCCACTTCCCCCTCGTCCACTGCGCCCTGCAACTGCACCTCGGCACCGTCCGGAAAAGCGACACACCCATTCCCGGGGCCTGGACAGCGAACAGCGGCCCATATGCGCACTGACAGGCATCAGAGCACCTCTGCCTGAAGCAGCGGCTGTACCGGCCCGAAGCATTGGGTACCCTGCCGGCCTGGGTTTCATCCGGTTCCCTCCCACGGCCCTACCTTCAGGGCGGCCTCAGCCGGTATGGGTCTTCTTCCGCGACGGCGTTCAGCATTCCTTGGGATACCCCGAGGACGCGTGGATCCCCCGGGACAGGAACGCTCCGGCTGCCCGCCGTCGGCCCTGCCAGGTCAACCGGTCCCAAAAGCTAGGGCTGGACCGGTCCGCATCCCGGTACATCAGCGTTACTGTGATGCCATGACCCGGCAAGGAAAGGGCGACAGCCCCGAAGATCTGCCGCCGCTTCTCTCAAGCGGTTCGCCCGACTCAACCTGTTGCTGGTTCCGGCCCTGGTCGCCGTGGCCACCGTGCTGGGAAACCAGCTAGGCATGTGGCGCTGCTCATCCTCGGTGCCCTCATGGCCGCTATAGACGTACCATTCCTGATCGCCGTTCGACGCGAATACAGAGATCTGACACGCGAAGCGGGCGGGCAATCGGGGGGCGAGGCCCAAGAGGGGTTGACATGATCCACGTCACTCTTCATGATGGATCATATATGATCTCATACATGATCTGGAGAAGAATTTGAGCGAAGATATGAGCACTGTGGCAGCCACTCTGCCGGTGGTTGACTCGGCCATCCTGAAAAACACCGGCAAGGTACTGGCTGTCCATCTCTCCTACGCCTCACGGGCCGCACAGCGCGGACGGGTTCCCGCGCATCCGTCCTACTTCATGAAGGCATCCTCCTCCCTGAGCCTGACCGGAGGTACGGTGGAACGCCCGGCCGGAACTGAGCTGCTCGCCTTTGAGGGCGAGGTGGCTCTGGTCATCGACAAGGAGGCCCGCCGGGTTGGGCTCAAGGATGCCTGGAGCTACGTCGGGGCCGTCACGGCCAGCAATGATCTGGGTATCTATGACATCAAGTACGCGGACAAGGGCTCCAACATCCGCTCCAAGAGCGGGGACGGCTTCACCCCGATCGGTCCGGCGCTGATCCCGGCGGATCAGGTGGACCCGACGGCACTGCGGATCCGCACCTGGGTCAACGGTGAACTTGTCCAGGAGGACACCACTGAGTCACTTTTGTTCCCCTTCGCGCAGATCATCGCGGACCTGTCCCAGCTCATGACGCTGGAACCGGGAGACATCATCCTCACTGGCACCCCAGCCGGCTCCTCCGTGGTGGTACCCGGTGACGTAGTGGAGGTTGAGGTGGACACCGCGCCCGGCGACAGTGCAGCAGCGTTAAGCAGCGGCAGGCTCCGAACCACCGTGGTCCAGGGCGAAGTGCCTTTCGCCGACTTCGGCAACACCCCCAAGGTGACGGACCAGGACCGCGAGGACGCCTACGGCTCGGCCGAAGCAGCCGGCCTGGCGCCCAAGCAGCCCGTGCTCACTGAAGAACTCAAAACCAAGCTCGCCTCCGTGGCGACCGCCACGATTTCCGCGGCCCTGCGCAAGCGAGGGCTCAACAACGTCAGCATCGACGGGCTGCAGCCTACCAAGCCGGGCCAAAAGGTCATCGGCACTGCCCGCACCTTGCGCTACGTGCCCAACCGCGAGGACCTCTTCAAGAGCCATGGTGGGGGCTACAATGCCCAGAAGCGCGCCATTGATGCGCTGAACGACGGAGACATCCTGGTGATGGAGGCCCGCGGCGAAAAGGGCTCCGGAACCCTCGGGGACATCCTGGCCCTGCGCGCCCAGGTGCGCGGCGCTGCTGGCATCATTACTGACGGCGGTGTCCGGGACCTCTCGGCGGTCGCCGGCCTGGATATCCCCACCTTCCATAGTGGTCCGCACCCGGCCGTACTCGGCCGCAAGCATGTGCCGTGGGAAGTCGATGCGACCATCGGCTGCGGCGGCACGACGGTTCAACCCGGAGACATCATTGTGGCCGATGACGATGGCATCCTGGTGCTGCCGCCGGCGCTGGCCGAGGAAGTAGCGGACGAGGCCGTGGAGCAGGAACGCAAGGACACCTTCGTCTTCCAGATGGTCAAGGAAGGCCACAAGGTGGACGGGCTGTTCCCGATGAACGCCGACTGGCTTGCCAAATACCAGCAGTGGGTGGCAGAGGGCAACGGGTCCTGATATGTCCACCGCTACTGCCCCGGCGCCGGCGTCGAAGTCGGAACAGGCCTACCAGCTGCTCCGCGACCGGATCGGCACCGGCCAGTTCGTCCCCGGCTACCGTCTGGTGCTCAGCACCATTGCAGAAGAACTCGGCTGCAGCGTGGTACCGGTCCGGGAAGCGATCCGCCGGCTGGAAGCCGAAGGACTCGTCACCTTCGAGCGTAATGTGGGCGCTACCGTTGCTGCCCTCGACACCACGCTGTACCTGCATACCATGCAGACGCTGAGCATCATCGAGGGTGCGGCAACGGCGCTGGCCGCCGGCCTGATTACCGACGACGATCTGCGCCGGGCCCGCAAGCTCAATGCGCAGCTGCGCGAGTGCCTGGAGACCTTCGAACCCGTCCGCTTCACCAAGCTCAACAACGAATTCCATGCCATCCTCTACGGCAGGTGCCCCAATCCGCACATTCTGGACCTGGTGCACCGGGGTTGGAACCGCCTGAATGCCATCCGTGCTTCCAGCTTCGACCTGGTCCCCGGGCGGGCCCGCGAGTCCGTTGCCGAACACGACGGACTGCTCGCCCTGCTTGAGGCAAAAGCCGATCCCCATGAAATCGAAATGGCCGCCCGAGCCCACCGGACGGCCACGCTCAACGCCTACATGGCGCAGACCAACCAGCCGCCCTCAGTCCTCTAGCAAACCTGGACACCACGAAAGGTAGATCATGGCCGACCACTACGTGCCCGAGAACCTGCCCGCCCACATCCAACACTTCATCAACGGCAAGTTCGTCGACTCGATCAACGGCGCCACCTTCGACGTGCTCGATCCGGTGACCAACCAGACCTACGCCACCGCCGCCGCCGGCCAGAAGGAGGACATCGACGCCGCTGTCGCCGCCGCCCGCGAGGCTTTCGTCAACGGACCGTGGCCCAAGCTGAAGCCGCGCGAACGCGCCCGGATCCTGAACAAGATCGCCGACGCCGTCGAAACCCAGGAAGACCGCCTGGCCGAAATGGAAACCTTCGACACCGGTCTGCCGATCACCCAGGCCAAGGGCCAGGCGCGCCGGGCGGCGGAGAACTTCCGCTTCTTCGCGGACCTGATCGTGGCCCAGTTCGACGACGCGATGAAGGTTCCGGGGTCCCAGCTCAACTACGTCAACCGCAAGCCGATCGGCGTCGCGGGCCTGATCACACCGTGGAACACCCCGTTCATGCTTGAGTCCTGGAAGCTGGCCCCGGCACTGGCCACCGGAAACACCGTGGTGCTCAAGCCGGCTGAGTTCACCCCGCTGTCGGCTTCCCTGTGGGCGGACATCTTCACCGCCGCGGGTGTCCCTGCAGGCGTATTCAACCTGGTCAACGGCCTGGGTGAGGAAGCCGGCGATGCGCTGGTCAAGCATCCGGACGTGCCGCTGATCTCCTTCACCGGCGAGACCACCACAGGCCAGACCATCTTCCGCAACGCCGCGGCCAATCTCAAGGGCCTGTCCATGGAGCTCGGCGGCAAGAGCCCGTGCGTCATCTTCGCCGACGCCGACCTGGACGCAGCCATCGACTCGGCGCTCTTCGGGGGCTTCTCCCTGAACGGTGAGCGCTGCACGGCCGGTTCTCGCATCCTGGTGGAGCGGCCCATCTACGACGAGTTCTGTGAGCGCTACGCGGCCCGGGCCAAGAACATCGTCGTCGGGGATCCGCACGATCCGAAGACCCAGGTGGGAGCACTGGTGCACCCGGAGCACTACGCCAAGGTGATGAGCTACGTGGAGATCGGCAAGTCCGAAGGACGCCTGCTGGCCGGTGGCGGACGGCCGGAGGGGCTGGAGGAAGGCAATTACGTCGCGCCGACCGTCTTCGCCGACGTCGCCCCGGATGCCCGCATCTTTCAGGAGGAGATCTTCGGCCCGGTGGTGGCCATTACTCCGTTCGACTCAGATGAGGAGGCCTTGTCCCTGGCCAACGGCGTCAAGTATGGGCTGGCCGCGTACATCTGGACCCAGGACCTGACCCGGGCGCATAACTTTGCGCAGGATGTCGAGGCCGGCATGGTGTGGCTCAACAGCCACAATGTCAGGGACCTGCGCACCCCGTTCGGCGGCGTGAAGGCTTCCGGGCTGGGCCACGAGGGCGGCTACCGGTCCATCGACTTCTACACCGACCAGCAGGCCGTCCATATCACCCTGGGTTCCGTCCATACCCCGAAGTTCGGCGCCGAAGCCGCCGCCAAGATCGACTACTGACCGCTTCACGATGAAGGAGAAAACACCATGAGCAACGAGATTCCCACCCCCTCGGTTCCGGCCCCTGACATCGTCCGCTGCGCCTACATGGACATTGTCGTCACGGACCTGGCCAAGTCCCGCGAATTCTATGTGGACGTCCTGGGCCTGCACGTGACAGAGGAGGACGAGAACGCGATCTACCTGCGTTCCCTGGAGGAGTTCATCCACCACAACCTCGTGCTGCGCAAGGGCCCGGTTGCCGCCGTCGCGGCCTTCGCCTACCGCGTCCGCACCCCCGGGGACGTGGACAAGGCCGAGGCCTACTACCGAGAGCTGGGCTGCCGCACCGCGCGCCGCCGGGATGGCTTCACCAAAGGCATCGGCGACTCCGTCCGGGTCGAGGATCCGCTGGGCTTCCCGTACGAGTTCTTCTACGAAACCGAGCACGTCGAGCGCCTCACCCAGCGTTACGACCTCTACTCCGCCGGCGAACTGGTCCGGCTGGACCACTTCAACCAGGTCACCCCGGACGTACCCCGCGGGCGCAAGTACCTGGAGGACCTGGGCTTCCGGGTGTCGGAGGACATCAAGGACTCCGACGGCGTCACCTACGCCGCCTGGATGCACCGCAAACAGACCGTCCATGACACGGCCCTGACCGGCGGCAACGGCCCGCGCATGCACCACATCGCCTTCGCCACGCATGAGAAGCACAACATCATCCAGATCTGCGACAAGATGGGCGCCCTGCGCATCTCCGACCGGATCGAGCGCGGCCCGGGCCGCCACGGCGTCTCCAACGCCTTCTACCTGTACATCCTGGATCCGGACGGTCACCGCGTGGAGATCTACACCCAGGACTACTACACCGGCGACCCGGACAACCCCACCATCACCTGGGATGTGCACGACAACCAGCGCCGCGACTGGTGGGGCAACCCCGTCGTCCCCTCCTGGTACACCGAAGCCTCCCTGGTCCTGGACCTGGACGGCAACCCCCAGCCGGTGATCGAACGCACCGACGCCTCCGAGCTGGCGGTCACCGTCGGCGCCGACGGCTTCTCCTACACCCGCAAGGACGACACCGCGGTGGAGGGCTTCAAACTCGGCGCGCAGGTCTAGATCTCCGCACCGGGCTTGCGGGCCGGTGGCGTCCCGAAGACCTCCGGCCCGCAGCCCTGCGGTCCCAGCACAGAAAGCAGGCTTCATGCTTGACCAGACAACCATTGAGACGATTGCCGATGAGCTGGTGGAGGCCGGCCGCACCCGGACTCCGGTCCCGCGCCTGACCGCCCGCTACCCGGACATGACGGTGGAGGATTCCTACGCGGTCCAGATACTGTGGGGACGGCGCCTGCAGGAATCGGGCCGGACCCTGGTGGGACGCAAGATCGGGCTGACCTCCAAAGCCATGCAGGCCGCCACGGGCATCACCGAACCGGACTACGGCATGATCTTCGACGACATGGTGCTGGAGAACGGCTGTACGGTGCAGTGGAACCGGTACACCCATCCGCGCATCGAAGTGGAACTGGCCTTTGTCCTGGGCAAGCCGCTGACCGGGCCGGCTTGCAGCATCTTTGACGTGCTGGATGCCACCGATTACGTCATTCCGGCACTGGAGATCCTGGACTCACGCATCGAGATGGAAGGCCGCACCATCGTGGACACCATCTCCGATAACGCGGCCATGGGCGCCATGGTCCTGGGCGGGACCCCGGTCCGGCCCAAGGACGTGGACCTCCGCTGGATTTCCGCCCTCCTGTACCGGAACCAGACCATCGAGGAAACCGGCGTCGCCGCCGGGGTGCTGAACCACCCGGCCGCCGGCGTCTATTGGCTGGCCAACAAGCTCTCCGCCCACGGTACCTCCCTCGGTGCCGGAGAAATCATTCTCGCCGGTTCCTTCACACGCCCCATGTGGGTCTACGAAGGCGACACCGTGCACGCAGACTACGGACAGATGGGATCAGTCACATGCCGTTTCGAGTAGAACCCCCGGTACCCTTCCGCTCGGTGCTCGCTGCCGACCGTGCCCGGATCGGCATGTGGGCCTGCACCGGCAACCCCCTGGTCACCGAAATCTGCGCCGGGTCCGGGCTGGATTGGCTGCTGATCGACGGCGAACACAGCACCAATAGCCTCGAATCCATCCAGCTCCAGCTGCAGACAGTTGCCGCATACCCCATCACACCGGTAGTCCGCCCTCCCAGCGGCGATGCGGTCATCCTCAAGCAGTACCTGGACGTGGGCGTACAGAACCTGCTCATCCCCATGGTGGACACCGCTGACCAGGCCAAACAGGTCGTCGCGGCCGTCCGTTACCCGCCCCGGGGCGTCCGCGGCGTGGGGTCCGCCCTGGCCCGCGCCTCCCGGTGGAACCGGATCGATGGCTATCTGGGCATTGCCGAGGAAACCATCACCCTGCTGGTGCAGATTGAATCGGCCACAGCGGTAGAGAACGTGCAGGCCATTGCCTCCGTCGACGGCGTCGACGGGATCTTCATTGGCCCCTCCGACCTGGCCGCCTCCATGGGCTACCTCGGCCAGCAGGACCACCCGGAGGTGGTTGCCGCCGTCGAACACTGCATCAAGGCAGCGGCTGCACTGGGCAAACCGGTCGGGGTCAATGCCTTCGCCGAGGCGACCGCCCGCCGTTACCTGGATGCCGGGGTCAACTTCATCCTGGTCGGAGCCGACGTCGCCCTGCTGGCCCGCGCCACCGAAGCCCTGGCCAGAACCTACCTTCCGCCGTCCGGAAGTGCTGAGGAACCGGTCACAAGGGTCGCCAGTTACTGAATCATTGCAACGGGCCCAAGCGGCCCGTGCCGTTGGCACTGTTGTTAGGCCGGGGAGGGGCGCTTTGGACGGGATCAGGAGTCCGGCCTCGCTGACGGCCCGGCCGCCGCAAACGCCTCCGGCCCGGCCCCTGCCCTTAGGCAGGCTCCTGCTGGGACTGGAACGGGTGCGTGATTCACTCCTTTACGTCCCGCCCGGCCTGCAGGGGGGAAATCCGGCCGGGCTCGTCCTCACCCTCCATGGCGCCGGAGCAGACGCGGCCGCAGGCCTGTCCCTGCTGGCCCCGGTGGCGGATGAATACGGTCTGGCCCTCCTGGCCCCGGCATCGCGCGGATCAACCTGGGACGCTGTCGGGCACCGCTACGGGCCGGACGTGGCCGTCATCGACCGGGCACTGGGCCGGGTCGTCCGCACCGTCCCCATAGACCCTGCGCACATCGGCATCGCGGGCTTCTCGGACGGCGCCTCATACGCCCTCGGCCTGGGTCTGGCCAACGGCAGCCTAATCCGCCGCGTCATCGCCTTCTCACCGGGCTTTATCCCGCCCGCCCCGCGCGTGGGCAAGCCCGCCATCTTTATCTCCCACGGTGATCACGATGTGGTACTTCCCGTCGGCTCGACCAGCAGAAGGATCGTTCCCGCGCTTCGGCGGGACGATTACGATGTGGTCTACCGGGAATTCCCCGGCGCCCACACCATACCCCGGCACATCGTCCGGGAAGCGGCCGAATGGCTCGGCTGGTAGACGCGGGGAGGGAATACCCTCATCTCCGGAATCCCGCAGTCCAGGGACAGCAGCGCTGCCGCCGCCCGGGGCTTCAGTGGAGGCAGCAAGGCCGGCGTCCCGAGGAGGTCTTGTGCGTCACGCGGCCCGTTTCCTGATGGTTGCGCTGGTGTTGTTCCCGCTGCTGGGCGTTCCAGGCTCCGGCGTCTACGGACCGTACACCGTTGCAGGCCTCGGGGACTCGATCACCCAGGCCACAAACAGTTGCTGTGAACCTGGAAACCATCCGGCGAAGTCCTGGTCCACCGGGGACGACGGGTTCGACGGCGTCCGGAGCCACTATGAGCGGCTGGCGGTCCTGCACCCTGGGAGCGGCAACAACAATCACAATAATTCCGTCAGCGGCGCCAAGGCAGCTGATCTTCCCGCGCAGGCGTCCAAAGCCATAGCCCAAAAGGCGGACTACGTCACCATCCTTATCGGAGCCAACGACCTGTGCACCCCCTCAGCGTCAACGATGACTTCCACCGCCGACTTCGCCGAGCAGATCAACGCGGCCCTGGACGCACTGCATCAAGGACTGCCAGGGGCCCGCATCTTCGTCGCCAGCATTCCCGACCTCCACCGGCTATGGTCCGTCCTCCACACAAACCCCGAGGCTGCACGGGCCTGGTCAGCCGGCCGGATCTGCCAGTCCATGCTCTCTGCAGCAAACACTGAGGCCCAACGTCAGGAAGTCATTTCCCGCCAAATCGCTTTCAACCGAATCCTGGCCGAAACCTGCGGGAAGTACCGGAACTGCCGGTGGGACGGAGGCACCGTTTACCGCTACCGGTTCCCCGCCAGCCAGATCAGCACCATGGACTACTTCCATCCAGGCCCCGGCGGCCAGGCCGCCCTGGCAGAGCTGACCTGGAACGAATTCCGGCAGCACCGTTCCCAGCCTCATCCATAGGGATCACCAGCACCACCTGCTGCGGAGGCAGGCCTGATCCACGTTCCGCACTCGCCCTAATGCCGTCAACAACCTAGGATCCTGACATGAGTACCCATAGTCTGATCATCATCGGTTCCGGTCCCGCCGGCTACACCGCCGCCGTCTACGCCGCCCGCGCGGGCCTGGCACCGCTGGTGCTGGCCGGCTCGGTCACCGCGGGAGGCGCCCTGATGAACACCACCGAGGTGGAGAACTTCCCCGGCTTCCCCGACGGCATCCAGGGCCCGGAGCTGATGGAGAACCTGCAGCGGCAGGCCGAACGGTTCGGGGCGGTCATCGAGTACGACGACGCCACCGCCGTGGACCTGAAGGGCCACCTCAAGCAGGTGGTCACCGGAGCCGGCAGGACGTACGAGGCGCCGGCGGTCATCCTGGCCACCGGCTCCGCCTACAAGGAACTGGGCCTGCCGGAGGAGAAGCAGTTCAGCGGCCACGGCCTGTCCTGGTGCGCCACCTGCGACGGGTTCTTCTTCCGCGAGCAGGACATCATCGTCGTCGGCGGCGGCGACTCGGCCATGGAGGAGGCGCTCTTTCTGACCCGGTTCGGCAGGACGGTGACCGTCATCGTGCGCCGGGACGCGCTGCGGGCCTCCCGGATCATGGCCCAGCGGGCCCGCGACAATGAGAAGATCCGCTTTGAATGGAACAGCGCCGTCACGGCCATCCACGGCGACGGCAAGGTCTCCGGCGTGACGCTGACGGACACCGTCACCGGCGCCGTCCGGCAGCTGGACGCCACGGGCATCTTCGTGGCGATCGGGCACGTGCCGCGGACCGAACTGCTGGTGGGCCAGGTCGACCTGGACAGCGAGGGCTACATCAGGGTCGATGCGCCCACCACGGTGACCAGCGCCCGCGGCGTCTTCGCCTGCGGCGACGCCGTGGACCACCGCTACCGCCAGGCCATCACCGCAGCCGGCACCGGCTGCGCCGCCGCGCTGGATGCCGAGCGCTACCTCGCCGCGCTGGCCGACGCGGACAGCATCGCCACCGCCGTCGTCGAGGAACCCACCCACGCCTGATACGCACCGCCGGTTGGGGGTTCAGCCGAACCGTCCGGAAACGTAGTCCTCGGTCCGCTGATCGCGCGGCGCTTCGAAGATCTGCCGGGTCCCGCCGAATTCCACGAGAATGCCGGTGCGGTCCCCGGTGCCTTCGGCGGCCAGTGCGGTGAAGAATGCCGTGCGGTCCGCCACGCGCGCGGCCTGCTGCATGTTGTGGGTAACGATGACGATGGTGAACTCCCTGCGCAGTTCGTGCATGAGGTCCTCGATGCGGGTCGTAGCAATCGGATCCAGCGCCGAACACGGCTCATCCATGAGGATCACGTCCGGCTTCACGGCAATGGTGCGGGCGATGCAGAGCCGCTGCTGCTGGCCGCCGGAGAGACCCAAAGCGGACTGCTTGAGCTTGTCCTTGACCTCATCCCAGAGCGCAGCCCGCGTCAGCGCCTCCTCCACGAGGTCATCCATGCTGCCCACCTTCATGCCGGTGACCCTGGGCCCATAAGCGATGTTGTCGTAGACGGACTTGGGGAACGGGTTGGGTTTCTGGAAAACCATGCCGATGCGGCGCCGCACCTCGATGGCGTCGACTTCCTTGGCGTACATGTCCACGCCACGGAAGGCCACTGTGCCTTCCACCCGGGCGCCTTCAACCAGGTCGTTCATCCGGTTCAGCGAGCGGATCAGGGTGGATTTTCCGCACCCCGATGGGCCGATCAAGGCGGTGATCTCATGCAGGCCGAAATCCAGATTGACGTCCCTGACTGCACGGAAGGAACCGTAGTAAACGTTCACGTCTCGGCAGGTAATGATGGCGCTCTTGACCTGGCCGGAAACGGCCTCGGCCGGCCTGCCCTGGTAGAGGTGGACCGGCACCACGTCCCGGGGCCCGGTTGTGGACCGGACCCGCTCTACAACCGGCGGGTCCTCCGGGTCCACGCGGGTTTCTTCGGTTCGGGTCCTGCCCATGCTGTCGTCTGCCACGTCGATCTACCACCGTTTCTGGAAGTGATTGCGGATATAGATGGCCAGCGCGTTCATCAGGACTAGGAGCACCAGCAGGACAATGCTCGTGGCCGCGGCCAGCTGGTGGAACTCCTCCTGCGGCCGGCTGGACCAATTGAAGATCTGGATGGGAAGCGTCGTGAATCCGCTGAGCAGGCCATTGGGGTCGAAGGACACGAAGACCAGCGCGCCCAGCACCAGCAGTGGGGCCGCCTCGCCGAGCGCCCGTGACAGCGCCAGAATGGAACCGGTAGCGATGCCGGGTACTGATGCCGGCAGCACCTGGCGCCAGACCGTCTGCCATTTGCTGGCCCCCAGCGCCATCGATCCTTCGCGGATCTCCACCGGCACCGAACGGATGGCCTCACGGGTCGAAATGACAACGACCGGCATAATCAGCAGGCTCAGCGCCAGGGCACCGCCGATCACGATGTTCTTATTCTCGACGCCGAGCATCGAAAGGAAGGCCAGCGCCAGCAGACCGTAGATGATTGACGGTACGGCAGCCAGGTTCTGAACATTGAGTTCGACAAGCCTGTTAAACCTGTTGTTCCGGTCCGCAAATTCCTCCATGTGGACGGCGGCGGCCACGCCCAGCGGAATGGTCATGACGGCGGTGGTGGCGACGACCCAGATGGATCCGAGGATCGCCGGGCGCGCCCCCGCGCGTTCGGGAGATGACGAGGGATACTGCGTCAGCAGCCCGGGCGTCATCATGTCCCAGCCTTCGACAATGATGCTGACGATCAGCGTCAGCAGGAAGACGAAGGAAACAGCCAGGGCCGCCCAGATGAGCACCAGGAACACCAACGCCCGCGGCCCCTTTTCGCCGCTCAGCTTCTTCTTCCGGTAGCCCAGCGGCTTCACCGGATCCGTAACGGCATGCAGCATGGGACGCATCTCAGTAGGTCTCCCTGAATCTGCGGACCAGGGTGATGCTGATGAAGTTGATCAGCAACGTAATCACGAACAACAGCAAGCCCACTGCAAACAAGGTGTCGTATTCCAGCGACCCCACCCGGGAGTCCCCCAAGGCCGCATTAGCGATGAAGCCGGTCATGGTCTGGCCTTCTTCCAACGCGCCGCCCACCATTCGTGCCTGACTGCCGGCAACCATGGCCACGATCATCGTTTCGCCAACGGCCCGCGACACGCCAAGAATGACGGCCGCCACAATTCCGGAGAGCGCTGCGGGAAAGACAACACGGATGCTGGTCTGCATCCGGTTGGCACCGAGGGCGGCCGAGCCCTGGCGGAGCGCCTGCGGGACGGCGGACATGGCATCCTCCGAAATCGAGGCGACCGTGGGAACGATCATGATGCCCATGACGATGCCGGCGGCGAGCACGCTGAAGGCACCGGTTTCCAGCCCCAGCCATTCGCGCAGGATCGTGGACTGGATGAAGGTCAGCCCGAACAATCCGTACACAACCGTCGGAACGCCGGCAAGGATTTCGAGTACCGGCTTCAGAACCCTCCGGACCTGCGGTTTGGCGTATTCGGACAGCAGGAAAGCGGCCCCCAGTCCGAGGGGGACTGCGATCAGCAGCGCTATGCCCGTGGTCCATGCTGTGGCGGTGATCAGCGGGAGGACTCCATAGGACGCATCCGCGAACCGTGGAGTCCACCGGTCACCGAAGAGGAATTCCGTGAGCGGCACATCCGCGAAGAAACCGAGCGCTGGGATCAACAGCGCCACGAGGATGCCCAGGGTCGTCGCCACCGTGATTCCGGCGGCCACGGCCAGGCCAACGCGGATTGCCCTTTCGCCATACCGGGGCCTGCCGGCAAAAATCGGCGAAGCCGGCCGGTCCCGCAAGGTCACCCGGCTGCCGAGTTCGCGCAGGTTCGTCATCACCGGTCAGGTCCTGCAGCTACTGCGAAACGGATGCCAGGGAGTCCTGGGCTGTGGCCTTCTGTTCCGCGGTGAGACCAATGAACAGGGCCGCATCCGCGATCTCGGCTTCGTTCTCAACATAGAAATCCACGAATTCCTTGACCTGCGGCTTTTCGGCATAGGACGCATTGGACACATAGATGAACAGCGGGCGTCCCAGCGGCTGGTAGCTGCCGTTCTGCACGGTTTCCGCCGACGGAGCCACACAACCACCGCCGCCGTCCACTTCAACGATTCGAACTGCCTCCGGGTTTTCCTCGGCGTAGGACAGACCGAAGAAACCCATGGCTCCCCTCGACCCCTGGACGCCCTGGATGGTCACATTGTCATCCTCGGACGGGCTGTAGTCCGTCCGGATGGCGCCTTCTGCGCCGTTGATGGCCTCGGTGAAATAGTCGAAGGTTCCCGAATCCGTGCCGGCACCGTAGAGCATCAGCGGCTCGTCCGGGAAAGCGGGATCAACGTGGTTCCAATTGGAAACCCGGCCCTCCGCTTCTGGCCCCCAGATGGTATTGAGCTGTTCGACAGTCAGGCACTGCGCCCAGTCATTCTCCGGGTTCACCACGACGGACAGGCCGTCATTGGCCATGATGATCTCGGTGTATTCAACGCCGTTCGCCGCGCATTGCGCGATTTCCCCGTCCTGGATGGGACGCGACGCATCGGAAATATCCGTCTCGCCGGCACAGAACTTCTGGAATCCTCCACCGGTGCCGGAGGTAGCGACCGTGACATTCACCGCGGGGCTGACGTCACGGAAAAGGTCGGCGGCCGCTTCGGTCAGCGGAGCGACTGTCGAGGAACCGTCTGCGGTAACTGAGCCGCTGACACCGCTGGCCTCGCCTTCAGGCTGGCCCCCGCAGGCCACCAGAATCAGCCCAGCCACGGCCAGGACAGCCGGTCCGGCACGAACAGATGATGGGTCTTGCATCGCCGGGCTCCCTTCGCCGGGAAAGCACTCCTCTTCAATGAGAGTACGTTTAGGTGAATTTCAGGTGAACAACGCGTACCCGTCAGCGATCAGGTGCGGGTTTCCGGTAACGATTCCATAAAGAATGCGTGTCACCCCTGCGGGCCGGAATGTCGTGCAATGTTGCGGCTTGGCTTTTCGACGGATAGTTGTAGTACGACGCCGCAGGGTGTCGCGGCCCGCCCTTCCGGCCGCACACGACCGCACACGCCAGGAGGCCCAAATGTCCGCACCCGACGACCCGCACCTTGGACTCAACAGCGACAACCGCGTCCTGCAACGCATCGTCGAAGAGCTCCAGGAGAAGTTCTCCGGCGTCTTCTCCGAAGAGACCATCGAGCGGATCGTATTCGAGTCCTACACCTCGCTGGCGCGTACATCCAAGGTCCACGCCCACCTGAACACCACCACCCGGCATTACGCGCTGGGCCGGCTGGAATCCCTGGCCAAGACGCGCGCCTCCGGAACGGGGCACCTGCCCGTGGTGCTGTTCCTGGACTCCGCCAACGACGGCAGGTCCCAGCTCGCGGCCGCGCTGCTGGACCATATCGCCGACGGCAGGGTCCGCGCCCGCTCGGTCGGCCTGGCCCCCGCCGGTGCGGTGAACCCGCAGGTGGTGGAGGTCCTCCGCGAAGCGGGCATCGACGCGTCCCACAAGTACCCCAAACCGCTGACCGATGACGTCCTCAGGGCGGCCGACGTCGTTATTACCTTCGGTGTGCCCCGCGACCTGCCGCTGCTGACGGGAAAGAACGTGAACGAGTGGGTGGTCCCTGACCCCACGCAGGACGGCATGGATAATGCCCGGACCGCGCTGCGAACCCTCGAAGGATGCATCCGCCCCCTCCTGGAGGAGGTCACCAAGGAGCGCTGAACCCCTGCGACGAGACCTTCAGTGGCCCCGGCAACCGCCGGGGCCACTGGGTTATGGGCCCCCTTCGCACATACCCCCTGGGGGTACTTGACAGATACCCCCACCGGGTATAGATTCATGGCGTCGACACCGAAAGGGGATGCCATGGATCCAGACCACGACCACTACGGCTATACCGCGGACAAGGACGCCTACCTGCGGCGCCTGAAGCGGATCGAAGGGCAGGTGCGCGGCATCGCCCGGATGGTCGAGGAGGACAAGTACTGCATCGACATCCTGACCCAGGTCTCCGCCGTCAATAAGGCCCTCCACGCCGTCAGCATCGGACTGCTCGAGGAGCACATCGGGCACTGCGTCGTCGGCGCCGCGGCCGAATCGGAGGAGGCCGGCCAGGCCAAAGTCAAGGAAGCGTCGGACGCGATCGCTCGCCTGCTGCGCTAGCCAACCCCATCCCAAGGAGAACATCATGAGCACCACGACCACCGTCAGCATTTCCGGCATGACCTGCGGCCACTGCGTCGCCGCCGTCACCGAGGAGCTTGAGGCCCTCGACGGCGTCCAGGACATCGAGGTGGACCTGAACAAGGGCGGCATTTCCACCGCCACCATCACCTCGGACGTGAAGCTCGATCCGGCGCAGATCGGCGAGGCCGTCGCCGAAGCCGGCTACCTCGTCGTCGCCAACGACGCCTAGGCACCGAGGCCCCCGGAAGGAGCAGCATGACCACCCCCGCCCCCAACACCCGGATTGTCGAACTGGAGATCCAGGGCATGACCTGTGCCTCCTGCGTAACGCGGGTGGAGCGCAAGCTCGGCAAGCTCGACGGCGTCGAAGCCACCGTTAACCTGCCGCTGGAATCCGCGCGGGTCACCGTGCCGGAGGGCGTCACCGACCAGGAGCTCATCGACATCGTGAACGCCACCGGCTACCAGGCCTCCCTGAAGCACGACGGCGGCAGTTACCCAGGTGCGGATGCCTCGCCCGGCGGGCACCCGGCTGGAGAAGAGCACGATCACATGGCGCACGGCGGCACCGCTGCGCAGCTGCGCCCGCGGCTGATTACCGCCGTCATCCTGACGGTCCCCGTCTTCGCCATCTCGATGATCCCGGGGCTGCAGTTCCCGCACTGGGGCTGGTGGGCCTTCGCCTTGAGCCTGCCCGTGGTGACCTGGGCCGCCTGGCCGTTCCACCGCGCCGCCGCCGTCAATGCCCGGCACCTGGCCTCCACGATGGACACCCTGGTGTCCATCGGCGTCACCGCCGCCTTCCTGTTCTCCGCCTGGCAGCTGTTCGCCGACCCCCGGCTGACCGAGCACGTCGGCATGGGCATGGGCAGCGAGTCCCTCTATTTCGAGGTCGCCGCCGTCGTCACCACTTTCCTGCTGCTGGGCCGCTTCTTGGAGGCCAATGCCAAGCAGCGGGCCGGCGATGCGCTCAAGGCGCTGCTGAGCCTGGGCGCCAAGGAGGCCTCGGTCCTGCGGACCGGGCCGGACGGCGCCCGGCACGAGGTCAAGGTCCCGATCGACCAGCTGGTGGCCGGGGACGAATTCGTGGTCCGGCCCGGCGAGAAAATCGCCACCGACGGCTACGTGGTGGAGGGGCAGAGCGCCATCGACACCTCCCTGATCACCGGTGAATCGCTGCCGGTGGACGTCGGCCCGGATGACACGGTCACCGGCGCGACGATCAACACCAGCGGCCGGCTGGTGGTCCGGGCCACCCGCGTGGGCAGCGAAACCACACTGGCGCAGATGGGCCGGCTGGTCAGCCAGGCCCAGAGCGGCAAGGCGCCGATCGCCCGCCTGGCGGACCGGATCAGCGCGGTCTTCGTCCCGGTGGTGCTCGCGATCGCCGTCGTGGCGTTCGCGCTCTGGATGCTCCTGGCCGGAAACCTGCAGGCCGCCTTCACGGCAGCCGTGACCGTACTCGTCATTGCCTGCCCCTGCGCGCTGGGCCTGGCGACTCCCACCGCCCTGCTCACCGGTACCGGGCGCGGCGCCCAGCTGGGGATCCTGATCAAGGGCCCGCAGGTGCTGGAGGACACCCGCACGGTGGACACAATCGTGCTGGACAAGACCGGCACCGTCACCACCGGGCACTTGGCGGTCAGCGACATCACCCCGCTCAATGGCCGGAGCGAGGCGGAGGTCCTGCTGCTGGCCGGCGCAGTGGAAGCCGGCAGCGAACATCCCATTGCCCACGCCATAACCCGCGCGGCGAAGGAGCACGGCCGAGTTCCGTCCGTGACCGCCTTCCTCAGCTCCGCCGGCGGCGGCGTGCGCGGCGAGGTGGTCCAGGTAGCCGCGCCGGCCGGCGGGCGGATCCGCACCGCAGCTGCCACCACCGTGGTGGCGGGCCAGGCCGCCTGGCTGCGGGAGAACGACGTCGTTATCAGCGATGCGCATGAGGCCCTCCACCGCGCGGAGCAGGAGGCGGGAACCACCGCCGTCTGGGTTGCCGTGGACGGCGAGCCCGCGGGCATCATCAGCCTCCGGGACACCGTCAAGGACGGCTCGGCGGCGGCAATCACCCGCTTCCGGGAGCTGGGCCTGCGGCCCATCCTGCTGACCGGGGACAATGCGGCTGTCGCCGCCCAGGTGGCTGTCGCCGTCGGCATCCCCGCGGCGGATGTCAGGGCCCAGGTGCTGCCGGCGGATAAAGTGGCCGCGGTGCGGCAGCTGCAGGAATCCGGGGCGACCGTGGCGATGGCGGGCGACGGCGTCAATGATGCCGCGGCGCTGGCGCAGGCGGATCTGGGGATCGCCATGGGCAGCGGCACGGATGTGGCGATCGAGGCCGCGGACCTGACCGTGATGGGCAACGACCTGCGGCAGGTGGCGCAGGCGATCGAGCTCTCGCGCCGGACCCTGGGCACCATCAAGACCAACCTGTTCTGGGCCTTCTTCTACAACGTCATCGGCATCCCGATCGCCGCGTTCGGCCTGCTGAATCCGATGATCGCCGGGGCGGCGATGGCGTTCAGCTCGGTGCTGGTGGTCGCCAACTCCCTGCGCCTGCGGGCCTTCGCCCGCTGACCCCTCCGCCGGGTGGGGCCGGGCTAGGGCACGGGTTCCACGGAGTTGGGCACGTCCAGTTCGGCCGGGGCGGTGGCGCGCAGCTCGTCCAGCCGGACCAGCACCACCCCGGCTACGATCAGCGCCCCGCCGAGCAGCTGCACGGTTCCCGACAGCTCGCCCAGCATCAGCCACGAGGCCAGCACGGCAAACATGACCTCGGTCAGGGCTACGAAGGAGGCCAACTTGGAACCGAGCTTCTGCGCCGCCAGGATTCCGGTGAAGTACGCCGCGACGGTGGAAACCAGCACCAGGCCCAGGGCCGGCACCAGCCAGCTGGTCTCCCAGCCCGCCAGGACCACGTCCGTGCCGGTGAACCGGAACGGCAGGACCCCGGCGAGGCCCAGCACCAGGATGACCGCCGCTCCGATGATCATCCCGCCGCCCGTCATCACGATCGGCGGCAGGTTCGCGTCCACGCGGGCAGAGAGCACAAAATAGACGGCCAGGCAGACCGCGGCGGTGAGGCCCCAGAGCACCCCCACTGGATCCAGCCGGGCGGACCCGGACAGGTCAAGGACCAGCAGCAGCCCCGCAACGGCCAGCACGGCGCCGGCGCCGGTCAGGATCCGCGGCGCCCTCCGGCTGCGCAGCCACAGCCAGCCGACAATCAGGACCGGCGCCAGGTATTCCAGCAGCAGGGCCACCCCGACGTCCATCCGCTGGACGGCGTTGAAGTAGGCGAACTGGCAGAGCGCAATGGCAATGAGCCCGTAGACCGTCACGATGCCGCCGGAGCGCTTGAGCAGGTGCCAGCGTCCTCGCAGTGTCACCAGGACGGGGATCAAAAGAACGACGGCGGCACCGCCCACCCGGACCGCCAGCGCCGCTCCCGACGACCAGCCGGCCTCGAAGAGCGACTTCGCGAAGGGACCCGAGACGCCGAAGGTCGCCGCGGAGGCCAGGGCCAGGCCAAGGCCGGCGGCGGCAAAGCGGGAACTGCTCATGGTGATCTTCCATTCGTGCACGGGCACCGCCAAGCGGCAGGATGAAACCCCAACTCAGGTTTTGTCAGGATCAAAACACGGATATGGTAGTGACCATAGTCTCGGGTTCTGACAGGAGTCAACATGGATTTTGCCAATGACGCCAAGGTAGCGCTTCAAACGGTGGCGGCGCTGATCAACACGGCGGAAGCAGAAGTGGACCGGCTCAGTACCTTGGCAGACCTGGATGAGTTCCTCAACGTCCACGGTTTCACCGGCTCGCGGACGCACACCATGGGCGAACTGCGGGCGGTTCGGCACCTGCGGTCGCAGCTGCGCACCATCTGGACCGCATCCGAAGAGGAGGCAGTGCGGATGGTCAACAGCATCCTGCGCAACTCCCGCGCCCTGCCCCAGCTGGTCAAGCACGACCACTGGGACTGGCATATCCACGCGACCACCCCTCAGGCTCCGCTGGAAAGCCGCCTGGCGGTCGAGGCCGCCATGGCGCTGACCGACGTCATCCGCTCCCGGGAACTGGACCGCCTCCGGCTCTGCGCCGCGCCGGACTGCAGCGCCGTCCTGCTCGACCTGTCCCGGAACCGCTCCAAGCTCTACTGTGACACGGGCAACTGCGGCAACCGTGAGCACGTGAAGGCCTACCGGCAGCGCCGCCGGGCCGCGGCAGGCTGACGCCGCTCTCCTGGGCATCGGGAAACACTTCGCCTGCTTACTAAAATATTGCGCATACTTACTTCTTCTGCTTCTCTGAGAGAACCGGTCCAGTAAACGGCCTTTGCCTCCGACCCAGAATTGGTGGCCCGCATGCCAGACTCACGCTCTTCGAATATGCAGTTGTTAAGCCAGACGCTCCCCAACACCGGAGCGCCCCGCCAGGCTACGCACGATGAACTCGTTCTGGCCCACCTGAACATCGCTGAGTCCATCGCCCGGAGGTACTCCGCACCCGGTCAGGACCCGGCGGACATCCGGCAGGTCGCCTATCTGGGGCTGGTCAAGGCCGTGCGCCGCTTCGACCCGCACACCGGCAACCCGTTCCCGGCCTATGCGGTGCCAACCGTGACCGGCGAGGTCAAGCGCTACCTGAGGGACCACGCGGGGATGATGCGTGCCCCACGCAGCGTCCACACCCTTCGGCCACAGGTCTGGGCCACCCGCGCCGAACTCGCCCAGTCCCTGGGCCGCGACCCTTCCGCAGGAGAGATAGCCACGGCCATGAATATGGACACAGCTGAGGTCCAGGAGGCACTCGATGCCCAGCGCAAGGCCTACCCCGAATCGCTCGATACTCCGGCCGCGGACTCCGAAGGCCGGCCCATCACCGAAATGCTCGGCTCAGCGGACGGGAACCTGGAGCGCCTCGAGGAGCTGCTGACCCTCGCCTCCGCGCTGCGGGACCTGACCGACGTCGAAAAGCGTGTCCTCTACCTCCGCTTCTTCCGCGAGCAGTCCCAGCAGAAAATCGGCGAGGAAACCGCGATGACCCAGATGCAGGTCTCCCGCATGCTCAACCGGCTGCTGCAGCGCCTCCGCGGCAAGCTCGGCGGCTGACCGCTGACACGCGTGGGGTAGCGGCGTTACAGCACGCCCAGCTGCCGGACGGCGGCCAGGACATCGGCGGCGGAGACGGCCAGCAGGGCCGGGTCCGGAGTGTCTGCGAACACGTCGCCCCGCCGCCGGCGGGCATCCGTCAGCACGATATGCGGCCCCTCCGGCGGCCCCCACTGCTCCACCGATGCCGGTCCGAACAGCACCACCGACGGCGTCCCATAGGCAGAGGCCAGGTGCGCGGCACCGGTATCCGCCGAAACCACCACCGCGGCCTGTGCGACGGCGGCCGCGAACGCATCCAGCGCGAGCTCACCTGCCACCACGGAACTGGCGGGCAGTCCCGCCTCCCGCGCCGTCTCGAGCGCCCGCGGACGTTCGGCCGCGCTGCCGGTGAAAATGACCGGAATACTGTGGGCCGCGAGCTTCCGCGCCACCGCCGCGAACCGCCCGATGGGCCACTGGCGGCTTCCGAAGGCCGCGCCGACGTGGACGACGGCGCAGCCGGGCACCACGCTCGGCACGGAGGGGATCCTCAGGCGGAGATCCAGGGGATCGGCGGGAATGCCGTGCTCCTGCAGCAGCCGGGTCCAGCGCTCGCGCTCATGCATGAGGTCCACCCACTCCGGCCGCGGGCGCCCGTTCCACGCACCGGCGCTGTCCTCCCCCGGCCGGCGATGGCGGATCAGCTGGCGCGGCTCCAGTGAGTCCAGCAGGGCCCGGCTCTGCGCGCCGTTGCCGTGCAGGTTGACGGCAACAGCCACCCGTCCCGGTTCCAGCGGCAGCGCGCCGTCGAGCCCGGAGAAATCCAGCAGCGTGTCGATGCCGCCTATCAGCTCCGCCAGCGGCTCCAGCCAGGCCGGCATAGCCAGGATCATCCGGTGTTCCGGGTAGGCCCGGCGCAAAGCGCGCAGCGCCGGCACCGCGACCAGCAGGTCGCCCAGCTTCAGGGCGCGCAGGACGAGCATTTCCGGCTGTTCGGGCCGGACGGCGGCCGGATCGAATCTGTCCATGGGCTCCTCCTGTTGCTCTGCCAAGGTGCATGCCGGTTGCGGCAGGTCCGATAAGGACAAATCGTCCCACGCCCGGCCGGGCTACGGCGGAAATCACGGAAGATTTCCCAGGCATTTGTTGCGGTTTTGTTTAGGCCGGCGCCGGGCGGGGCATTGATCCGACATGGCAAGCATGCTTTCCACTCCACCGAAGGCCGTCCTGTTCGACCGGGACGGCACCCTGGTGCGGGACGTGCCCTACAACGGGGACCCGGCCAAGGTTCAGCCCATGCCGGGCGCCGCCGGCGTGCTCGCCGCCCTGCGCGCGGCCGGCATCCGCACCGGCGTGATCACCAACCAATCGGGGATCGCCCGCGGCCTGCTGAGCCGCCCGGAGGTGGACGCGGTCAACGCCCGGGTGGCGGAGCTGCTGGGCCCGTTCGATGTCTGGCGCATTTGCCCGCACGGGCCCGACGACGGCTGCACCTGCCGCAAGCCGGAACCCGGCATGATCGTGGACGCCTGCGCGGAGCTAGGCGTCGCGCCCGCCGAGACCGCGTTCATCGGGGACATCGGCGCCGATATGGCCGCCGCCGCCGCGGCCGGTGCGCGCGGCGTGCTGATTCCGACGCCGGTCACCCTCCCCGCCGAGGTGGAGGCTGCAGCCCTCGTGGCGCCCGACCTGAATGCCGCCGTCAACCTGCTGTTCGGCGGCCTGGCGGGCGAACAGGGCGAACAGACCGAGTCCAATCTTCCGTACCCCGCCGCCATGGGAGAGTCCTCGTGACCCGCCGCGTGCTGGTGGCCCGCCTAGACAGCGCCGGTGACGTGCTGCTCGCGGGCCCGGCCGTGCGGGCCATCTCCCGTGGCGGCGGCACAGAAACAGGCCCCGGGAAGGGCGCCGGAACGGAAGAAACCGAAGTCCTGATGCTGTGCGGGCCCCAGGGCAAGGCCGCAGCCGAGCTGCTCCCCGGCGTCTCGCACGTCTACTCCTGGGCCTGCCCGTGGATCGTCGACCCGGCGCCGCCGGTCACCACGGAGCACCTGGCCCCGCTGCTGGCCTTCCTGGGCACCGCGAATGTGGACGAGGCCGTCATCCTCACCTCCTTCCACCAGTCCCCGCTGCCGCTGGCGATGCTGCTGCGGCTGGCCGGGGTCCCCCGGATCACCGGTGCCTCGGTGGACTTCGCCGGCTCACTGCTGGATGTGCGGCTCAAGCCCGGCGAGGACTTCCCCGAGGACCAGCCGGAGGCGGAGCGCGCGCTGCAGATCGCGGCGGCCGCCGGCTTCGGGCTCCCCGAGGATGACGACGGCGGCCTGCAGGTGAGCGGCATTCCGGACGTTTCGGAGCTGGTCGGCGAGGAACCGTTCGTCGCGGTGCATCCGGGCGCCGCTGTCCCGGCCCGCACGTGGCCGGCGGAGCACCATGCCGCCGCGGTCGAACTGCTGGCCGCGGAGGGCTACCGCGTGCTGGTCACCGGCGGCCCGGGCGAAACGGAGCTGACCGCCGCCGTCGCGGGTACCGCCGGAACGGACCTGGGCGGGAAGACAGACCTGCGGACGCTGGCCGGCGTTCTGGGCAAGGCGTCCGTCGTCGTCTGCGGCAACACCGGCCCGGCGCATCTGGCGGCGGCCGTCGGCACTCCCGTGGTGAGCCTCTTCTCCCCCGTGGTACCAGCCATCCGCTGGGCGCCGTACGGCGTGCCGGTGGAACTGCTCGGCGACCAGAATGCGGCCTGCCGGAACACCCGCGCCCGCGAATGCCCGGTGCCGGGCCACCCCTGCCTGACCTCGGTCACGCCGGACGACGTGCTGCAGGCGGTGCGGCGCCTGGCCTCAGGGGTGCAGACCCTGACGACGCGCCGGGCGATCCGGCACCGCGGCGGCTTCCCAGAACCACGGACCGGAGGTGTAAGACAACGATGAGGATCCTGTTGTGGCATGTGCACGGCGGCTGGACGGACGCCTTTGTCCGCGGCCGGCACGAGTACCTGCTCCCCGCCACGCCGGAGGGCGGGCCGTGGGGGCTGGGCCGCGGCGGCCGGAACTGGCCCGAATCCGCCAGGGAGATCGCTCCGGAAGACCTTGCCGGAATGGAGATCGACGCTGTGGTGCTGCAGCGGCCGGAGGAACTGGCCGAATGCGAGCGCCTGACCGGACGCCGTCCGGGCCGGGACCTGCCGGCAGTCTTCCTGGAGCACAACACACCCAAGGGGGACGTGCCGCAGTCGCTGCATCCGATGGCGGGGCAGACGGAGATCCCGGTGGTCCACGTGACGCATTTCAACGAGCTGTTCTGGGACTGCTCCGGCGCGCGGACCACTGTGATTGAGCATGGCATCGTGGACCCCGGCCACCTGTACACCGGGGAGCGGGCCAGCCTGGGCGTCGTGGTGAACGAGCCGGTGCGCCGCTGGCGGGTGACGGGCACGGACCTGCTGCCGCGCTTCGCCGAGGCCGGGCCGCTGGAGGTGTTCGGGATGGGCACCGCGGACCTGGCTGCCGCCGTCGGACTGGGCCCGGAACGGCTGACCGTCCACGGTGACCTGCCCACCGCCCGGCTGCACGAGCGGCTGGCCGGCTGCCGTGTCTACCTGCACCCGCTGCGCTGGACTTCCCTGGGCCTGTCCCTGCTGGAGGCGATGCACCTGGGTATGCCCGCCGTCGTACTGGCCACCACGGAGGCGCTCCGCGCTGTGCCGCCGGAGGCCGGGGCCGTTTCCACCGACGTCGGGCAGCTGCAGCGCGCCGCCGCCGCGCTGCTGGCTGACCCGGAGGAAGCGCGGGCGCACGGGAAGGTGGCTCGCCAGGTGGCGCTGGAACGGTACGGCCTCGGCGCGTTCCTTGACGCGTGGGATGAAGTTTTGGGGGACCAGGTTCTGCCGAAGCGGCGGCCCGGCGCAGCGTCGGCCGCCCGGGATGCCGTATTCGCCAGGGAAGGGAATCCGAAATGAAAATATCGATGGTTTCTGAACATGCCAGCCCCCTGGCCGCGCTGGGCGGCGTGGATGCCGGCGGTCAGAATGTGCACGTGGCGGCGCTGTCGACGGCGCTGGCCCGCCGCGGCCATCGCGTGACCGTCTATACCCGGCGCGACGACCCCGAACTGCCGGCCCGGGTGCACGTGCAGCCCGGCGTCGAGGTGGTGCATGTCGACGCCGGTCCGGCGGCGCATGTGCCCAAGGACGAGATGCTGCCCTACATGGAGGCCCTGGCGGACGGCATCGCCCGGGACTGGGGTGCCGCGCCGCCGGATGTGGTGCACGGGCATTTCTGGATGTCCGGCATCGCGGCGCTGGAGGCAGCCCGCCGCCCCCGCGGCGGACGGCTCTCGGGTGCCAAGTCTCGCCGCAGCGGCGGAACCCGGAGCACCGGAACCGGAAGCCCGGACGCGTCCCCGGTTCCCGTCGTGCAGACCTTCCACGCCCTCGGCACCGTCAAGCGCCGGAACCAGGGGGCCCAGGACACCAGCCCGGCCGAGCGCGCCTGGCTGGAACCGTGGGTCGGCCGGAGCGTGGACCGGATCATCGCCACCTGCTCGGACGAGGTCTTCGAGCTCAAGGCCATGGGGGTGGACACGGACAATGTCTCCATTGCCCCCTGCGGCGTGGACCTGGCGCTGTTCGGGGCGGAGGGGACCGTGGAGCAGCGCGGCCGCAAGCACCGGATCGTCAGCGTAGGCCGGCTGGTGCCGCGCAAGGGCGTGGACCTGGTGATCGAGGCGCTGGCGAGGCTGCGCACCCAGGGGGTCGACGACGTCGAACTGCTGATCATCGGCGGCGGCGCGGATGCCGCCGGGCTGAGCGCGGATCCGGAGGCGCAGCGCCTGCAGCAGCTGGCCGCGCGGCTGGGTGTAGCGGACCAGGTGGTCTTCCGCGGCCGGGTGCCGCGGGACCGCATGCCTGAGGTGCTGCGCAGCGCCGACGCGGTGGTCTGCACGCCGTGGTACGAGCCCTTCGGCATCGTTCCGCTGGAAGCCATGGCCTGTGCGGCCCCCGTGGTCGCCTCCGCGGTCGGCGGACTGATCGACACCGTGGTCGACGGCGTCACCGGCCTTCACGTCCCGCCGCGGGACCCGGATGCCCTGGCGGCGGCCCTGGCCAAATTGCTGCAGGAGCCGCAGCTGGCCGCGCGGCTGGGTGCCGCCGGACTGCGGCGGGTCAACGAGCGCTACTCCTGGGACCGCATCGCCGCGGACACGGAAAAGGCCTACCGCCTGGCCCTGGCCGGGGCCTCCGGTGCGCGGGCGGCCAGGAATGCCGCCAGTCTGGAGCAGGTCGGGGGTGCGGCACAGTGACCCTGGCCCCCGGAAGCAACACCCGACTCAACGCCGGCCTTGACCCCGTCCTGGACCACCTGGCCAATCTGGCTCCCGCCGTCGCGTCGCTGCAGTGCCAGGCGCGGCAGCTCGCGCACTGGGGTACCGAGCTGGCGCAGCGGCTGCTCAACGGGCAGCGCCTGCTCGCCGCCGGCAACGGCGGTTCCGCGGCGGAGGCGCAGCACCTCACCGCCGAGCTGGTCGGCAGGTTCGACGGCGAGCGCCGCGCCTTCTCCGCGATCGCCCTGCACGCGGACACCTCAGCGGTGACCGCCATTGGCAACGACTACGGCTTCGAGCACCTGTTTGCCCGCCAGGTCGAGGGCCATGCCCGGCCCGGGGACGTGCTGGTGCTGATGTCCACCAGCGGCAGCAGCCCCAACCTGCTCAACGCCGCCGCGGCGGCCAGGAGCGCAGGCGCGACCACCTGGGCACTGACGGGCCCGGCACCGAATCCGCTGGCGTTCGCCTCCGACGATTTCGTGGCGATTGACGCGCCCTCGGCGAACGTGCAGGAGGCGCACCTGATCGGGCTGCATGCCCTCTGCCGCGCCTTCGACGCCGAGGTGGCCCGCCGCTCCTCCGGCGTTGCCGGCGCCGCCGGAACCAACGGTTCCGCCCGCGCTGCCGGGGCTAACGGCGCCCCCGCCAAGACTGCCCCCGCCAACCTGAAGGAGTTTCCATGAGCCTGGTGATTGTCGGAGACGTGCTGCTGGACGCGGACCTGACCGGCGGTTCCCGCCGGCTCTCCCCGGAGGCTCCGGTCCCGGTGGTCGACGTCGACGGCGTCCGCCGCCGTGCCGGCGGTGCCGGGCTGGTGGCCCGCATGCTGGCCCGCGAAGGGCGGGACATCCGCCTGGTCACTGTGCTGTCCGACGACGGCGCGTCCGCCCAGCTGCGCGAGGCGCTGGACGGCATCGACGTGGTGGCCGGCCCCTCCGGCGCCCCGACCCCGGTCAAGACCCGCATCCGCGCCAACGGCCAGTCGGTGGTCCGGTTCGACGAGGGCTGCGGCCCCGCTCCCGTCCCAGAGGCCACGGCGGAGATGCTCGCCGCCGTCGAAGCCGCGGACGCCATCCTGGTCTCGGACTACGGCCGCAGGCTGACCGCGGACCCGCGGCTGCGCGAGGCGCTGCAGCGGCGGATCGGCCGGATCCCGGTGGTCTGGGATCCGCACCCGGCCGGCAGCGACCCGCTGCCGGGCACGGTAGTGACGCCGAACCTGGACGAGGCGCTGCGCGCCGCGGACCTGGCCGACGGTGCCGGCACGCCCGCCGCCGCAACGGCGGCCGCGGCCGGACTGCTGGCACGCTGGGACTGCCGGGCCGCCGTCGTCACCCTGGGCGCCGGCGGCGCGCTGCTGCTGGAAACCCCGGACGGCCTGCCGCAGGTCCTCCCCGCTCCCCCGGTCTCGGTCGCCGATCCCTGCGGCGCCGGCGACCGCTTCGCCGCCACCCTGGCGGTCCAGCTGCTGGACGGCGCGGCCCTGCCCGACGCCGTCTCCCGGGCCGTGGCCGATGCCGCCGCCTTCCTCGCCGCCGGCGGTGTCGCCGCGATGGACGGCGGAGCCGCCCTGGTGGAACTGCACAGCGGCGCCGTGGACGCACAGCGGCTGGCCGCCCAGACCCGCGCCAAGGGCGGCACCGTGGTGGCCACCGGCGGCTGCTTCGATCTGCTGCACGCCGGCCACACCCGGACACTGGAGGCCGCGCGCCGGCTGGGCGACTGCCTGATCGTGCTGCTGAATTCGGACGACTCAGTCCGCCGGCTCAAGGGCAGTTCGCGGCCCATCATCCGGCAGGAGGACCGCGCCGAGCTGCTGCGCGCCCTGAAGTGCGTTGATGCGGTGCTGGTCTTCGGGGAGGACACCCCGGAGGCTGCGCTGGACCAGCTCCGCCCGGATGTGTGGGTCAAGGGCGGCGATTACGACGCCGGCCAGCTCCCCGAGGCGAAGCTCGTGGCGGGCTGGGGCGGCCAGACGGTGACGGTCCCCTACTACCCTGCGCGCTCCACGACCAGTCTGGCGGCCGCGCTCGAGCGCGTCGGCTAGCCGCTGTTTTCCCGGAATCGTTCCGAACCCGAAAGGATCATCATGACTGAACGCACCACAACCACTGAACCGGCAACGGTCAATACGGCCGCTTTCAACCCGGGCCGCGTCCTGGTCACCGGCGGCTGCTCCGGCCTGGGCGCCGCCGTCGTCAATGCCGTCCACGCCGCCGGCGGCACCCCCGTGGTGCTGGACCGCGACATCCGCCCGCTGGACCAGGAAACCAAGGTCTTCCAGGTGGACCTGGCCGACACCGCGGCCGCCGCCCAGGCCGTGCAGGAGGCCGCCGACGCGCTCGGCGGGCTGGACGCCGTCGTGACCGCGGCGGGCACCGACCGCTGCGGCAAGCTGGCCGACGTTCCCACCAACGAGTGGGAAAACGTGGTCAACGTGAACCTGTTCGGCACGGTATCGGTGGTCCGCGCCGCGCTGCCGTACCTGAAGGAATCCAAGGGCCGCGTCATCACCGTGGCCTCCACCCTGGGCCTGCGCGCGGTGCCGGAAGCCACGGCCTACTGCGCCTCGAAGTTCGCCGTGGTCGGCTTCAGCCGCGCGCTGGCCAAGGAAACGGAAGGGGAGATCGGCGTCACCACCCTGGTGCCGGCCGGCATGAAGACCCGCTTCTTCGACGACCGGCCGGAGCAGTACAGGCCGAAGGACCCCTCCAAGCTCAACGACCCCTCCCGGGTGGCCAACGCCATCCTCTTCGCCCTGTCCCAGCCGGAGGGCTGCGAGGTCCGCGAACTGGTCATCGCGCCCGAGGAAGAACCGTCGTGGCCTTAAGGTCCGCCACGTCACGGTAGACCGCTTCCGGCTGAACGCTGTCCACACAGGAGAAATCGTGTGGGCAGCGTTCGGCCGTCCAGCCGATCTGCGTGCAGTCCGCCCCGCACACCGGACAGTGCGTCAGCCAGGAGATCTGGATCCGGTGCCGGCCCCGGCCCAGCGGGGCCGCGTTGATCACGTTGCCGATCCAGTAGACGCCCACGGTCGCAGTGCCCACCGCCTGGGCCAGGTGGCGCGGGCCGCTGTCGTTGCCCACCATCACGTCGCTGAGCGCCAGCAGTCCGGCCAGCTCGCCCAGCTCAAGCCGGCCCGCCAGCGAGCGGATGGAACCGCCGCCGTCGCCTCCCTGTTGCCGCGCCAGCCGGACGATCTCCACGGCAGCCGGCCGGTCGCCGTCGTCCCCCACCACCAGCACCTGGCAGCCATCGGCGGCCGCGAGCGCCGCCACCTTCGCAAAGTGCGACGGCGGCCAGCGCCGGCGCGGGTCCGTCGCCCCGGGATGCAGCGTCAGCAGGCCGGCGCACCCGTCGTCGACCAGGCCCGCGGCCGCGGCGAGCTCGCCCGGCGTCGGCTCCAGCCGGGGCTCCAGCGTGACCGGCACCGCTCCGGCCAGCCCCGCGACCTCCAAGGCGCGCAGCACCTCATGCTGGTAGTAGGTGTAGGGCAGGTTCCGTTCCAGCGGCTCGGCGTCGGGCGTCTGCATTCCCACCATGTGGCGCGCGCCCAGCCGCCGCAGGAACGGGTTGGAGAAGCGTCCGCCGCCGTGCAGCTGCAGCGCAAGATCGAAGCCCTGCTTGCTCATGCGGTCCAGGAACCGGCCCGTTGCGTCAGGGTCCTCGGTTTGGCCCCGGCGCGGCGGGCGGACCCCCTCCGCAACCGGCAGCACCTCCACCCGGGATACCGGTCCGGGGCGACCGCGCAGCAGTTCCGCATGCAGCGGCGTCCCCAGCAGGGTGATTTCCGCCTGCGGGTAGGCCGCGGCCAGGGCCTCGATGGCCGGCATCGCGAACAGCAGGTCGCCCAGCCCGCCGCCGCGCAGCACCGCGATGCGTTCGACGCCGTCGAACGGCTCCGCGACCGGACCGGCGCCCTGCGGCTTCAGGCCGTGCGGGACGGGCGCATGGGCCTCACCGTCGCGCATGCCGTAGCCGGCCACCGCCACGGCAGGATACTCTTCGGCAGGACTGTCGGCGCCGTGCCCGGCGGCTTCATGGCTGGCGCCGGCATCCTGTCCGGCGTAGTGGCTGATGTGGCGGCCGATCCCAAAGTGGCGGTGCCCGTCGCGTCGATGTTCGTGGCTCACGGCGGTCCTCCTTCCACTGGCACTAGCTGCGCCTCTCACCATAGAACCATCCGGCGCGGAGGTCACCTGCGGAGGTCTGTTCAGGCACCCCTGCGGTCAATCCAGGCGCGCCGCCGCTTCCTGGGCGCCGTCATCGTCCTGGGTGACCTGCAGGGAGGTATCCGCACCGAACGGCCATACCGTGTATTCCCGGGCAAAGCCGTTGACGGCGATGATCTGTGCCTGTCCGGGTTCGAGACTTTCCGAGGCCCAGATGCCGGTTTCCGGTTCGCTGTCATCTGGAGTGAACTGCATGACGATCAGGTAGAGGTTCTCGTAGTCCGCAGACTTGACGGCTGCGCCCCGGATCGGTGTGACTTCGTAGTCGTGTGCGCCTTGGGCGATCGCTTCGAGCATGCGCAGGTCGACCGGCAGGCAACGGTCCGCCGCGGTGGCCGTGGACCCGGGCGTTTCCGCCGGAGCGGCTGCTTCCGCCGGCCGTTCCGGCTGCGGTTGGACCGAGGTGGAGCCGGGCGGGGTCTGTTCGCAGCCGGTCATTCCGGCGGCGAGGCCAAGCGCAGCAATCACCGCGGCGGCAGCAGGTATCCTCTTGGCCTTGTCCACGGTTCCCCCTGGCACTGGGTGGGATCGCTGATCCACAAAGTCTAGCCAGCCGGGGTGGACTTGGCAGCTGCAACAATTAACCAGGTCCTGCGGAGTCCGGCACTCTGGCGGGTCCCGAGAGCTGAATGTAGCGTGTGGTGTATTACATAGACACTGCTGTGGCTGGGACAGTGGTCTGACCGACAGGACGGGACCATGAAACGGAACACGGGCATCGGCTGCGTGCTGCTGACGGCAGCACTGGTTTTCACCGGCGGAGGCGGAGCCGCCTTCGCGCAGGCGCAGCCGGCAGCACCTCCGGTCACTTCGGAAGTACCGCCGCCTGAGGCCGGCGGTCAAACGTTCACCACCGAGGAGCTGACCGCCCTGGTGGCCTCGCTGACCGATGCCCAAGGGCAGCCCTTGATCGTGGTGCCGGCGGCCGAACTGGACCGGGGCGCTGCCCTGATCAAGGAGCTGCTGGCCGCCGCCACCATCACTCCGGAGGAATGCAGCGTCTTCGCCACCGAGAGCATGCAGCTGCCCGAGGGCAGCACCCACGCCGCGGGCATCAGCCCGTCACTGGCGGACAGCACCCTGACCACCCTCACCCTTTTCGCGGTCCAGGACCGGACGACCATGGAGGAGGAACTGGACAGGGCAAGGGACGCCGCGGATGAATGTGCCGACTTCACGGTGGAAATGCAGGGCCAGACGCTGTCCAGCCACATGGAACCGCTGGACGCAGAGACGATCGGCGCGGAATCCCTGGGTTCGCTGATCACCCAGACATTCGAAACCGGGGAAACCCAGCAGATCATGACCGTGACCGGCACCGACGGAACACTGGCGGCAACCGCCGTCAAGATCGGGATGTCCATCGCCCCTGAAGCCGATGCCGAGCTCACCGGGCTCGTCAACGATGCCCTGGCCGCAGCCGAAACGGGAGCCGCCTACTGAGCCGAGTACCGGCACTCTGGCGGGGTCCCGCAGACTGAATTTAGCGTGATCTGCATACATAAACCACGCTGTGCTGGGACAGCTATTAGTGGACAGGACGAAGCCGATGAAACGGAACAGCGGGATCTGCGGTTTACTGCTGGCGTAGGCGCTGGTACTGACCAGCTGCGGCGGAGAGGCGGAATCGGAATCGTCGGAGCCTGCGTCAGCCGCGCCGGCGTCCTCCGAAGCGCCCTCGCGGACCCCCACCGCGGCCAAAACCTACACCAATGAGGACCTGACCGCCTTGGTCTCCTCCCTCACCGATGCCCAGGGCCAGCCCCTGATCGTCGTCCCGGCGGCCCAGCTGGACCAGCTCCTGGCCCAGGCGAAGGAACTGCAGACCACCGCAACCATCACCCCTGAATCCTGCAGCGCCTCGCCACCGAGAGCGCGCAAATCCCCGAAGGCAGCACGTACGCCGCCGGCACCAGCCAGTCAGCTGCGGAAAACACAGTGACCACCGTGACGGTCTTCGCCGTTCCTGATCCGCAGGCCATGGCGGATGAACTGGCCCAGGCCAAGGAGGCGTCCGCCGAATGCGCTAATTTCCAGATCCAGGCCGAGGGCCGGACGCTCACCGGACAGGTGCAGCCGCTGGAGGTGACCACCATCGGCGAGGAATCCATCGGCACGACCGTCACCCAGGCCCTCGATACCGGAGAAACACAGACAATCATGACCGTCTCCGGTGTCCAGGGGACGCTGGCGGCCACGGCGGTCAAGGTCGGATCCGCCGTCCCGTCAGAGGCCCAGGCCGAACTCGTAAAGCTCGTCGACGACGCGCTCGCCAAGGGTCAGGAGGGCTAAGGCACCGCCTCCAGCATCTCGACCTCCGGCGGCGGCGGGGAAGGCCGGACTGTGAGGACCTCCGGCAGCGCGGTCGGTTGCCGGAGCGATTCGCGGAGTTCGTCTAGGCCGTTCGTTGAGTGGTCCGGCGCCGCTTGGGGAACGGGATGCGGTCCAGATCTTTCGCGGCCACGACGGCGGCCCCTCCGGCGCGGACCCGGGCCTGCTCGGCCAGCGGGGCAACGTCCCCATAGCGCGAGGAGAAGTGGGTGAGGACTAGCAGTCCAGCGCTGCCGGAGGCCGCCAGTTCCCCGGCCTGCCCGGCGGTGAGGTGGCGGTACTGCGCGGCGAGCTCGGCGTCGTCGTCGCTGAAGGTGGACTCGGCCACCAGCATGTCGACCCCATCGGCGAGTTCCTCGGCGCCCGGGCACGGCGCCGTGTCCATGACGAAGGCAAAGCGCTGGCCGGACCGCGGCACGCTCACCTCCTCCAGGCGCACCCCGCGCAGGCTTCCCTCGCGCTGCAGCCGGCTGACGTCCGGCCCTGCGATTCCGGCCGCCGCGAGCCGCTCCGGCAGGAGGGTACGGCCGTCGGGCTCGGCGAGCCGGTAGCCGTAGGTCTCGAGGCGGTGGTGCAGGGGACGCACCTCCAGGCCGGGCGCGATCGGGCCGGGGCCCGCGTGCGGGTGCAGCCGCAGATCAAGGCCCGGGGAGGCAATGGACACGAGCGCCCGGGCCATGTCCTCGCCGGAGGCGGGATAGTGCAAGTGGACCGGATGCGCCACACCGTCCAGGGCCATGCGTGAAAGCACACCCGGCAACCCGTAGCAGTGGTCGCCGTGGACATGGGTGAGGCAGATGCGCGTGATCTGGGTGGCCGCAACACCGGCATGGATCATCTGCCGCTGCGTGCCCTCCCCCGGATCGAAGAGCAGGCCTTCACCGTCCCACAGCAGCAGGTACCCGTTGTGGTTGCGGGTCCGCGTCGGGACCTGCGAGGCGGTACCGAGGACGACGAATTCACGCATGAACTGAGTGTGCCACCCGTTCGTGACGTAGGGCCATCATGTCCATTGCCGCCGTTTCCGCCTGGACTGCCCTGGCCCAATAGGCCATGGTGCAGATCACAGCCACAGGATGGCTATTTCACAACAAGTACATAGAGGGTTCATTTTCGCTCCCTAGCCTGCGGGTGTCCTCATCACTTGCGGGAAGAGCAAAAAATGAAACCCCCCTCTAAATCAGTGCTGTCCATGCTGCTCGGCGCCGGCGTCGTGACCAGCGGATTCGCACTTCCACCGGCGGCGACGGCGGCGATCGCCGCCCCTGCCGCCGATATCCTCAACGTGAGCTTCGCAGACGGTTCTGCTGCCGATGCCGCCCAAAGCAAGACCGTGACAACCTTCGGCGAACCTGTTATCGATGTCGACGGACAGCTGGCACGCAATGCCGCGGACTTCGACGGCCAGGACGATGCATTCTCCTACGACATGACCGCGGACGACTATGCGAAGCTGGCCGATTCGTTCACCGTCGAATGCTCGTTCAAGTACGATCCGGCGCTTCCGACCTCCGAGGTTACTCTCTGCGGAAACAAGCAGGCCGGCGGCTTCGCGCTGATCCTCAAGAACGACTCGCTGGGCTTCATGCTCCACACCAACGGCGGCTACAAGTACGCGCGCACCACGGTGGAGGCCGACCGCTGGTATCACGCGGCCGGTGTTTACGACGGTCAGACGATCAGGCTCTACCTGGACGGTGAACTGGCGGCCGAGGCCGAAGCCGGCGGCCCGATGACTGTGCCGTCGAATGTGAACGCCCACAACATGGTCATCGGCGCGGACAGTGCCTCGGGCAAGGCCGAGTCCTTCGCCAAGACGGCGATCGGCTCCGCCCGCGTCTACGGCGAGGCGATCACCGGCCAGCAGGCGGGCGCACTGAGCCAGGCGTTCCACGCCGTACCGGACGCCCCCGCTGCCGACGTCCTGGACGTCGATTTCTCCGATGGGACCGCTGCCGACAAGGTGCAGGGCCTGCCGGCCACCACCCATGGCGAGCCGGTAATCGCCGAGAGCGGCGCGCTGGGCCGCAACGTTGCCACCTTCGACGGTGACGATGCCCTCCTCTACCCGTTCGGCGCCCAGTACCCCGCCCTGGGTGACTCGATGACCGTCGAGTGCGTCTTCCAGTACAACGGTGCGTTCCCCGCCTCCGGCGAGACGAACCTGTGTGCCAACAAAGAGGCCGGCGGCTTCTCGATGACCATGTACGGCGACAAGCTCACCTTCGCCGTGAACACGTCGGGCTACAAGAACGCCGGCGTACAGATTGAGCCCGGCCGCTGGTACCACGCTGTGGGCGTCTACGACGGCTCCACCGCCAAGCTGTACGTCAACGGCGAGCTGGCCGCCTCCGTGGCCGGCGGCCCGGCCATCACCTGGCCGCCGAACCCCGGCGCGCACAACTTCGTGATCGGTGCCGATTCCTCCAACGGCGGCGCTCAGTTCCATGCCACGGCGACCATCGCCTCGGCCCGCGTCTTCGGCGACGCGCTGGATACCGCGCAGATTGCCGCGCTCAACACCACGGCGCTCGGTGAGGCGCAGTCCGCGCCGCTGGAGATTGTGTCCACCACGCCGGCCGCCGGTGCCTCGATCGACCGGGCTACGCAGTTCAGCATTGACTGGACCAACGAGGCGCTGGTCGGCCAGGACACCACCTACACCCTGGACGGCGTGCAGATCCAGCCCGGCCAAATGATCGGCGCGGGCCTGGCAGCCGGCAACCACACCGTGCGCATCGAGGCAAAGGACGTCTTCGGGCGCACCCTGACCCGTGACGTCCCCTTCACCTCCGCCAGCATCCCCACCGCCGGCGGCGTGGAGACCGGCCAGGGGGCGGGCACGGTGACCCTCTCGGCCAACGCCACCAATCCGGACGGCGGAGACGTCACCTCAACCTTCTACGCCGGCACCGCGGCCGTGGCCGCTGGCGGCGTGCAGGGCATCGTGACGGAACTGCCCGCCACGCTGGAGTTCACCTACACCGAGGGCGAAGAGCTCACCGGCCCGGCCAAGCCCAATGACGGCGCCGAGCTTTCCAGCGTTTCCGCCACCGAGGGTCAGATTCCGTTCCAGCGCTTCGAGGCCGAGGTCGGCACCGCGGCGGACGGACAGTCGGTCCGCTGGAGCGGCACCGTCGATCCGGCCCGCCAGGCGACCCTGCGGGTCTGGAACACGGTGTCCCAGACCTGGGACACCGTAGACAGCGGACGCGGCCTTACCGAAGGCCAGCTGGTGCTCTCCGGTGATGTCAAGGCCGAGTACGTCGACGGCGGCGCGGTCCACGTCATGGTCACGGGCGAGGATCCTTTCGCCGACGATCTGAACGAGCCCGTCAAGGACTCCTTCGAGGACCCCGAAGCCTACGACTTCTCCATGGTGCACTACACCGACACCCAGTATCTCGCCGAGGGCGCCGCGGAAGACGCCTACTCCGAGGAGCAGAAGGCTGTCTGGCAGAAGGCCTACACCGCCATTCCGGAATGGATTGCCGAGAACGCTGAAGAGAAGAAGATCGAGTACGTCACCCACACCGGCGACATCATCGAAAACTGGCACGCGAAGACCTATGCCGACGAGGCAGCTCAGGAAGAGATCGCCCTCGAAGAGTTCGCGTTTGCCTCCGAGGCCCAAAAGATCCTTGACGACACCGGGATTCCGAACGGCGTATTGCCAGGCAACCACGACAACCGCACCGGGACCGACAACGGCGCGGACAACATGTACAACCAGTTCTTCGGTCCCGAGCGCTACGAGGCGCTGGAGCAGACGGCCGGCTGGCAGGAAGCGGGCGCGTCCTACCAGGCGTGGAAGGAGGGGGACAACGACAACCACTACGACCTGTTCTCCGCCGGCGGGCTGGACTTCATTGGCGTCTACCTGGGCTACGACGTGACCGACGAGGAAATCGCCTGGGCCAACGACGTACTGGAGCAGTACTCCGACCGCAACGCCATCCTGCTCACCCACGCCTACAACAAGCCCAGCACCAGCGCCGACGGCCGGGGCGCGGCGTACTCCCGCGACGGTAAGACCGTGTCCGAGGGCATCCTGGAGAAGAACGACAATGTCTTCCTGGTTCTCTCCGGCCACGAGCACGGTGTCAGCATCGAGGTCCGCAAGGACGTGGGACAGACCGGCAACAATGTGGTCGAGCTGCTCGCCGACTACCAGTTCTACGAAGTCAGCTCCGAGGAGCTGGGTCTGACCGGCGTGGACGGGCTCACCGGTTCCGAGCTGCTGCGCTTCGGCTCCAGCTACCTGCGGATGCTCCAGTTCGACATTGACCGTTCTGAACTGGCGATCGACACCTACTCGCCGCTGCTGGACAACTTCGGCGCCACCGAGTATGACGACGACAAACGCTACAACGGCACCGAAGACGACCTGCGCCTGCCAATTCAGCTGGAGACCCGCAAGACCAGCTTCACCACCGACTCCGTGATGGTCACCGCGCCGACCGAGACAGTCATCGGCGAAGCCACAGCCCGCTCCGGCTGGCCGGCCTCCGTGGAATGGTCCGGCCTGACCGAGGGCGAGGTGCACGCCTGGTACGCGGTCAGCCGCGACGCCGAAACCGGCCAGGAGCTGGCCGCCGGATCGGTGGACCAGATGGGCGTCTTCACCGCCCGGGCCGCCGGGACCGACACGACCGCTCCGGTCATCACCCTGCCTGGATCCCCGACCACGATCACCGCCGGGGACACCTTCGACCCGCTCGAGGGTGTGACGGCAGCGGACAACACCGACGGCGACGTAACTGCCAACCTCGAGGTCCTGGGGTCGGTGAATGCCGCAAGTGAGGGTGTCTACACCCTCACCTACGTGGTCCAGGACGCGAACGGCAACCAGTCCATCGCGTCACGGTCGGTGGTCGTTGAGGCAGCTGGCGACTATGTCCCGCCAGCCAAGAGCCTGTTCTCCGACGTGGCCACGGACAACGTCTACTACCGGGAAATCTCCTGGCTCGCCGAACGGAACATCTCCACCGGCTGGACCGAAGCAGACGGCACCAAGACCTTCCGCCCCTACGAGGCCATCAACCGCGACGCCATGGCGGCCTTCCTCTACCGGATGGCAGGCGAGCCGGAGTTCACGGCTCCGGCAGAGAGCCCGTTCACGGACGTAGCCACGGACAACATGTACTACAAGCAAATCAGCTGGCTTGCTGCTGAAGGCATCTCCACCGGCTGGACCGAAGCGGACGGCACCAAGACCTTCCGCCCCTACGAATCCATCGACCGGGATGCCATGGCAGCCTTCCTCTACCGGCTCGCCGGAGAACCCCAGTACACCGCACCGTCGGGCTCACCGTTCGGTGACATCGCCGACGGCGTGCAGTTCTACAAGGAAATGGCCTGGCTTGCCGGCCAGGAGATCTCCACCGGCTGGACCGAAACCGACGGCACCAGGTCCTACCGCCCCTGGTCCCCGGTCAACCGGGATGCCATGGCAGCCTTCCTCTTCCGCCTGGACGGCAAACTCGCCAAGTAGCACCGGCAATTAGGTAGCAGCGGCAAAACAGCCCGCCCCGGCGCTGGGGCGGGCTGTTTGTCATTCCGGGGTGCTGGCAACGGCCCGGCTCAGGGGTTCGTCAGGCCGGAACGTGGCACCGGACGGAGGTTTAGGCAGTGCCGGCAGGTCAATCGGCCTGGGTGGTTGCCTTCCTAGCCAGTTCCACCGCTGTGGCGCTCATTTCATCCGCCAGTTTCAGCACGTCGTACATCCCGGCGAACCGCCGGTCACGGCTGTAGGCAGTGATGCCGGTTCCACCGTCGGTAACGTCGAAGAAGAACTGGATGTCGGGCCGGAATTTCAGGTGCGGGGCAGCGCTTCGGTACAGCCACTGTCCGGCGTCCCACTGCCTGTCGATCTCTATCCAGAGGGTTGGACCGATGGTTCTCACCGTCACGTTCGGCTGGTCGAAGGCACGTCGCAGCCGTTCCAGCGCCTCCTGCGGAGGCAAGGACGTTGTCCATTCCTCTTCGAGAAAAAAGCGCTGCTTGGCGTTCCCGACCATGATCTCTGCGGGAAGGTGAACCGGCCGGTGCAGCCTCGCACCATGCGTGAACAAGACCGATAGCGCACAAATGCCACCGAAGAAGTAGAGATTGGTGATGAGCCCCGGGAAGAGGATGCCGCTGCTTTCGGCCATGACCTCCAGGCCGAACCACCCGGCAATGAAGACGGCGATGGCCGCGGCCTTGCGCCTGGTCGTGGTGAAGTACAGCAGCGAGCGCTGCACGGAAGAGTAAGGCAGTTCTTCTCGCGGAAGTCCTTGCGGGTCCACCGATCCCGGATTCATCCCCATGGCCGCCAGTCTGCCACGGCTGCTGGTTCGGCGGTACGGCCCGGCCCTGCAACACTTCGGCCACAGTACCGCTGGAAGTCTTCCCCTCGCCCGCTGTCCATTCCAGAATTAGTCCATTGATTTGGATTATCCAGGAGGACGTATGCGCCCGCTCAGACAAGACCGATTCCCCTACTTCGCCGCAGCCGGTCTGACCGGTCTGGCCGTCCTGCTGGCCGGCTGCGGTACGCCGACCGCTGCGCCCGTAACCAGTTCCCCGGCGGTCTCGGCAACGACCACAGCCGCTTCCTCCCCGAGCCCCAGCGCCTCCGTATCAGCCCCGCCGACGACGTCGCCTGAGAACACGACGGCCCCCGCTTCAGACTGGACCAACTACACGACGACGGACGGAGACCTGACCTTCGAGCATCCGGCGGACTGGAACATCCTTGACCGGTCGAGCGAATCACCCACCGGCGGGATCTTTGTGGAAGTGGTAGGAAACAACAAGACATTCGCCACACTGGAGACCAACGTCATTACCGGTGCGGAGTGCATGGCGGAGCAGCCCTACTCCATCCTGGACTCGGAGCCCCTTCCGGCCCTGGCGCAGCCCGGGAGCACCCCGTGGTTCGTCTTCCAGGGAAGGATGGATCCCACCGCCACCGATCCAGCCAGGGCGAACGTCCTGGCCTACGGGATCACCTCAGCTCCGGAGCCCACCGGGCCAACGGCGTGCCCCATCTACCACTTCTTCATGTGGCCCCCGAGCGGTGCTGTCTTTGCCGGCATCTATGATCCTTTCCTACCGGTTGGCGAGCCGCACATCGACACACCACAGGCGTATATGGAGACGCAGGAGTACCAGGACATCCGCAGGATGATCACCTCACTGCGTCCGGCGGGCTAGCTGGAGGCGGGTGGCGCGGCAGGGCCTCTGGACACTTTGACCGTACCCAACCAGACTGTGTACACGAAGCGGCGCCAGGCCTGCCCGGGTTACCGCCGCGCCGGTTCACCAGTGTCTGAAGGGACAGGGTCATGCCCGACGTTGCAGCGTATCTGCCCACCTTCCTCGCGATTGTCGGCGTCATCGTCGTCGTCGGTCTCGTATGGGCCCTTATCAAGGCGATGTGGAAGGTTGCAGAGCCGAACCAAGCACTCATTATCTCTGGCCTGACACGCGCAACGCTGGAAAACACCGACGGCATGGACTTCAGGATCGTCACCGGCAAAGGCGCCCTGGTGGTCCCGGGGCTGCAGACGGTCAGGGCGCTGGCGCTCACCCTGAATGAGACGGAACTCAAGGTGTCCTGCGTAACCTCGCAAGGCATCCAGGTGGTGGTGGAGGGCGTGGTCATCTACAAGATCGGCGACTCCCCTGCGTTCATCGCCAACGCCGCACGCCGTTTCCTTGGCCAGCAGGCGAAGATGGAGAGCCAGGTCTACAACGTCTTCGAGGGCCACCTGCGGTCCATCGTCGGCAGCATGACCGTGGAGGAGATCATCCGGGAGCGCGACAAGCTGGCCTCCCATGTGCGCGGCGCGAGCGGCATTGAAATGGAGAAGCTGGGCCTCGTGGTGGACTCACTCCAGATCAAGGACCTCCAGGACCCCACCGGCTACATCCAGAACCTGGCCAAGCCGTACATCGCCCATGTCAAGATGGAAGCCCGCATCGCCGAGGCCACCCGCAACCGGGAAGCGTCGGAGAAGGAAGCCGAGGCTGCTGCCCTCATCGCAGACGCGCAGAGCATCTCGATGATCAAGCAGTCCGCGGCACAGGCCAATGCCGAGCAGGCCAAAGCCAATGCCGCGCAGGCCGGGCCCCTCGCCGATGCCACGGCCCGGCAACAAGTGGTGGTGCAGGAGACAGAGGTCGCCAAGCTGGAGGCCGCGCGCGAGGAACAGAAGCTGCAGACCATCGTACGGAAGCCCGCCGATGCCAAGGCCTATGCTTTGAAGACGGAGGCCGAGGCGCAGAAGGCAGCCGACATCAGCGCCGCCGAGGCCAGGGCCCGGCGGACGGAGCTGGAGGCGCAGGCCAACGCACGGCGCGTCGAAATGGAGGCGCAGGCGGGCGCCAATGCTGCGGCGGCCGCAGCCGGCGCCACGCGGCTCACCGGTGAGGCAGAAGCAGCGGCCACGAAGGCACGCGGCGAGGCGGCGGCGTCGGCCATCAAGGCGAAGGCCCTGGCCGAGGCGGACGGCATCAAGGCGCGCGGCGAGGCCCTCGAAACCAACCAAGACGCCGTCATCTCGCAGCAGCTGGCCGAGAACATGCCGTCGATCGTGCAGGCCGCCGCCGAGCCGTTTGCGCATGTGGACCAGCTGACCGTCCTCAACGGCGGCGAGGGGCTGAACAATATGGTGGGCGGCATCCTGGCCCAGGTAGGCCAGTTCCTTCCTTCCCTGTCCAATGCGCTGAAGAACGGGAAATCACCGGACTCCAAGCAGCATCACCCGGCCGTTCCCCGGCAGTAGCACCATGCGCAGAAAAGTGGACACCACCCTCACGGGGAAGATCGGCCGCGTCACGGGACGGATCGCGCCGGGCACGATCGGCGAGGTCATGCTGGCCTACCGCGGCGGAACCAGCGCCTTCCATGCCCATCCCTTTGACAAGATGAGCGAATTCCCTGAAGGCGACAAGGTATTGGTGATCTACTTCCAACCGCCGCAGACGGTCTTCGTGGATGAGTTGCCGGACATCCTCAGGGAGGAGCAGTAGCGCCCCGAGGAGGAGCCTCGGTTCTTAATGCCAGGCATGGACCCGCAGGATGCGGGAGACCATGACGGCTCCGGAAGTCTGTCCGGAGAGGTCCCGGGCCACACCCCAGTACCTGCGGCCTGCTGTCTAACCTCCTCCCCCGGTGGGTATGGAACATCTAGAACGGTTTGCCCGCCACGCCGGGCCATGGCTCCGGCGCGACCACCGAGGAGGCACATGTCCACCGCAACAAATCTGGCTGCCCAAGACAACAACGCGCAGGAAAACCCCGCCAAGCATGACGACGAACAGTTCACCGTGCTCGACCCGCGGGACGGCAGCGTCGTCGGCACCATCCAAAGCGCCACCCGCGCCGAGGTAGCTGCGGCCCTGGCCGCAGCCCGCAAGGCCCAGCCGGCGTGGCGGCGGACCTCCCCCGAGGAGCGCGGCCGGGCGCTGCGCCAGGCGGCCGCCGAACTCGCCGCCCACGCCGGTGAACTCGCCGACCTGAACAGCCGCGAAACGGGACGGCCCCGTGAAGAGGCGCTGGCCGGCGTCGAAGCCGGTGTGCACACGCTGGAACAGTACGCGGAGCTGGGCCCGGTGCACCGCGGCCACAGCCTCCGCGGCGGGATCGACGCCGCCGACTACACTGTGACCGAGCCCCGCGGCGTGGTCGTCGTCCTCACCCCGTGGAACGATCCGGTGGCGGTGGCCGCCGGCCTGCTGGGCGCGGCGATCGTCACCGGTAACACCGTGGTCCACAAGCCCAGCGAGCGCTGCCCGCATCTGGGTGCCCGGCTGGGCGAGGTCCTCTCCGCCGCCCTGCCCCAGGACGTGCTGGTGACGGTCGACGGCGGTGCCTCCGTCGGCGCGATGCTCACCGCCGAGGCCGGGGTCGGCGCCGTCGCACACGTCGGCTCCAGCGCCACCGGAACGCGGATCGCCCGCGCCGCAGCACTCACCGGTGCCCATGTGATCCGGGAAAACGGAGGCAACGATGCGCTGATCGTGGATGCCGGCGTCGATCCCGTCTGGGCTGCCGAGCAGGCGGCCATCGGGGCGTTCGCCAACAGCGGCCAGATCTGCACCTCCGTGGAACGGATCTTCGTGCATGAGGCCGTCGCGGACGCGTTCTGCGCGGCACTCGCGGACGAGGCCCGCCGCCGTAACGAGACCGGGATCGCGCCGCTGGTGGACACCCGCCTGCGGGACGAGGTCCACGCGCAGGTGTCCGAGGCCCTCGCCCAGGGCGCGGAAGCGGCAGTCGGCGGCGAGATTCCCGAGGGCCCCGGCGCCCACTACCCCGCCACGGTACTGCTGGACTGCACGTCACGGATGCGCATCATGACCGAGGAAACCTTCGGCCCGGTGGCGCCCGTGGCCGTGGTGAAGAACTTCGATGAGGCCCTGGAGCTGGCCGTTGCGGACCGCTACGGGCTGGCCGCCTCCGTGCTGACCGGCAGCATCGCCAACGCCCACCGTGCCGTCGCGGAACTGCCCGTGGGTACGGTGAAGGTCAACAACGTCTTCGGCGGTGCCCCCGGCGGATCCGCCCAGCCGCGCAAGGACAGCGGCGCCGGTTTCGGATATGGCCCGGAGCTGCTGGACGAAATGACCCTGGTCAAGGTGGTCCACGTCGGCCTGCCCCGGGAGCAGGCGTGACCACCGGCGAGCAGTCTCCGGAGACCGCGCCGCACGACCTGGCCGCGCTGCGCGGCCTGACCCCGCTGGTCCCGGCGCTGCTGGCTGCCAAGGCCCCGGCGGTCACCGTGGTCGGCGACGTGATGCTGGACGGCTGGTGGAATGGGACGATCGAGCGCTTCTGCCGCGAGGCCCCCGCACCGGTGGTGGACATCCGCCGTCGCGACTATGCCCCCGGCGGCGCCGCCAACACGGCGATGAACCTGGCCGCCCTTGGTGCCCGGGTGCGGATCGTGGGGCTGACCGGAACGGATGACGCGGGCGAGCGCCTCCGCGCGCTGCTAGCCGCCGCCGGGGTGGACACCTCCGGGCTGCTCCAGCACGCCGGCGTCACCACCACCACCAAGTACCGCGTCATCGGCGGGGACCAGGTCATGCTGCGCCTCGACGACACCGGCGCGGACTTCCCGCCGGAGGTCCTGCGGGACCTCGCTGCCGCCGCGTCCGTCATGGCAGGAGAGGCCGCGGACGACGCCGGCGCGCTAGTGATCTGCGACTACGGCTCCGGGGCACTCGGGGAAAGTGTGCGGACGGCCCTGGCCGGCATGCCCGCCGGACGCCGTCCGTTGACTGTGGTGGACGCCCACGATCCGCGGCCCTGGGCCGTGCTGGAACCGGACCTCGTGACCCCCAACGCGCAGGAGGCGGCCGGGCTGCTGGGCCTGAAGCTGGACCAGGACACGGACCGTGCCGCGGTCATCACCGAGCACCGCGAAAAGCTGCTGACCGCCACGGGGGCGCGGGCCGCCGTCGTCACCCTGGACCGAGACGGCACGGTGCTGCTGACCTCCGACGGGCGACGCCACCGCACCTGGGCCCGGCCCTCCAGTGAGAAGCAGGCCTCGGGGGCGGGCGACACCTTCGTCGCAGCGCTGACGCTGGCGCGGGCCTGCCGCCTGCCGCTGACCACCGGACTGGACCTGGCGCAGGCGGCGGCCGACGTCGTCGTGCACCGTTTCGGCACCTCGGTGTGCAGCACCGCGGACCTGGCCGCCCACCTGGGCAGCTTCGCCGAAGCGGCGCTGGCGCCGGAGGATCTGCTGGCGCGGCTGTCGGCCGAACGCGCGGCCGGACGGCGGATCGTGCTGACCAACGGCTGCTTCGACGTCCTGCACCGCGGCCACACCAGCTACCTGAACCAGGCCAAGCAGCTGGGTGACGTGCTGGTGGTGGCGCTGAACGGGGACGAGTCGGTGCGGCGCCTGAAAGGGCCCGGCCGGCCGATCAATCCGGTGGCGGACCGCGCCGGGGTGTTGGCCGCGCTCAGCTGCGTAGACTATGTGACCGTGTTCGATACCGATACCCCCATCCCGCTGATCGAGGCGCTGCGGCCGGACATCTACGCCAAGGGCGGCGACTACACCCCTCAGATGCTGGAGGAAACCCCGGTGGTGGAAGCCAGCGGCGGGCAGGTGCGGATCCTGGACTACGTGCCGGAGCACTCGACGACGGCGGTGGTCCGGCGGATCCGGACGGCGGAGGGAGCATGACCCGCCGCCCGCCCGCGGACTGGGGCAGGCCGATGGCCCCGCCGCGCGAGGACATCCAGGTGCTGATCCCCACCTGCAACCGGCCCGCCGAACTCGCGGTCACCCTGGCCGGGCTGGCCGCGCAGGAAGGCCCCGCCTTCGGCGTGATCATCAGCGACCAGAGTGACGGCGAACCGCCGTGGAAGACGCCGGCGGTACTGGCCATGGTCAACGTCCTGGCGGCGCAGGGCATCGCGGTCCGCACCCTGCGGCACCTGCCGCGGCAGGGCCTGGCCGAACACCGCCTGTTCCTGCTGGAGAAGTCCTCTGCGCCGTACGTCCTGTTCCTGGACGACGATGTCTGGCTGGAGCCGAACACGCTGGGCCGGATGGCGAAGGCGCTGGAGACGCACAGCTGCGGCTTCATCGGCTCCGCCGTGCAGGGCCTGTCCTTCCTGGGCGACCGCCGGCCCCAGGAGCTGGAGCCGTTCGATCCGTGGGAGGGCAAGGTGCAGCCGGAGCGGATCCGGCCGGACACTCCGGAGTTCGGCCGCTGGACGCTGCACAATGCCGCGAACCTGGTCCATCTTGCCGAGGAGCAGGAGCTTCCGGGGGAAGGCTGGCTCGCCTACAGGGTCGCCTGGGTGGGCGGCTGCGTGCTGTTCGACCGCCAGAAGCTGGTGGACTGCGGCGGTTTCAGCTTCTGGAAGGACCTGCCGGAAGGAACGGTCGGCGAGGATGTGGCCGCGCAGTGGAAGGTGATGGAACGCTACGGCGGCGCGGGCATCCTGCCCAGCGGCGCGGTGCATCTGGAGGCGCCCACCACCATCGCGGACCGTCCGCTGAACGCCTACGAGGTGGTGTTCGGGGACGCGGTGGAGCCCGCTGACTGACCAAGGAAACCGATAGACCCGCACCGGGACCTCCGGTGCGGAACCAGGGAAAGGAAACCAGCATGGCCAACCCCAGCCCGATCGACATCCAGAAAGCCCTCGGCGGCGTGGACTACCCCGCCACCGCCCAGGACCTGGTCAGCAAGGCTGAGCAGTCCGGCGCGGACGAATCCGTCCTCGAGGCGCTGCGCAACCTGCCGGACAAGGAATACAACAAGCCGACCGACGTGAGCGAGGCCATCAGCGGCAGCTGAGGCGATGGCGACGTCGGCCCTCTCACCCCCGGATCCACCTGCTGCCGGCATCACGGCTGTGAAGCGTCGTTGGGGGCGTGCAAGTGGGCGCGCTCCCCGTCGTGGTCAAAGATGGTGAGGATTTCTACAGGGCCGTCATGGGCTCCGATGCTGTGGGGGACCATGGTGGAGAACTCGGCCGCGTTGCCGGCCTGGACCAAAATGGTCCGCTCACCCAGCTGCAGGCGGGCCGTGCCGGACAGGACGGTGAACCACTCACGTCCGGGGTGCACGCTCAGCTGCCCTGCTCCGGCCGGCCGTTCGGCGGTGATGCGCATCTTCGCCACGGTCACGCCGTGGAGAGCGCGTTCACTGGACAGGAGCCAGGTCGTCAGCCCTCGCGTGTGATCGGGCTGCGGTCGGATCACCACGTCCTCGTCCTCGGCGGACTCGACGAGCTGATCGAGTGTGGTGCCCAGGGCCCGGGCAATGGGGACCAGCTGATCGAGCGCGATCCTGCGGTGCCCGGTCTCGATGCGGCTCAGCGTGGAAGGGCTGAGGTAGCAGCGGGCGGCGAGGGCATCCAGTGACCAGCCGCGGGCCAGCCGCAGGCCGCGGATACGCTGGCGGATCACCGTGTCCAGAGCGAGTTCTTGCGTCATAAGCAAGAGTGTATGCCAGCAACGCAGGACGCCACTAGCCTGGAGGCATGGCACAGCACTCCCATCCCCATCAGCACCAGCACCACTGCGGCGGGCAGGCACACGGCCACGAGGCCAGCCTTGCGGAGCTGCTCGACCTGGACGCCGAAATGCTCGGTTCGTACCTGGATGAGGTGACCGAGTGGGTCGGACAGCACGCTCCGGACGCTCCGCGCACGGTCGTCGACGTGGGCGCCGGCACAGGCACCGGCGGCCTGGCGCTGGCGCGGCGCTTCAGCACGGCCGAAGTGGTCGCGATCGACAGGTCGGCGTTGATGCTCGAGCACGTCCGCGCGGCCGCCCGCGCGCAGGGACTGGCGGATCGGCTGCGTGTCGTGCAGGCCGACCTGGATGTCGTCTGGCCCCAGGTCGAAGCGGCGGATGTCGTGTGGGCTGCCTCGTCCCTGCACGAGGTCGCCGATCCGGACCGGGTGCTCCGCGACGTCTACGCGGCTCTGAACCCCGGCGGCCTGCTGGTGGTCATCGAAATGGACACCCTGCCGCGCTTCCTGCCCGACGACGTCGGGCTGGGTCGGCCCGGCCTGGAGTCGCGCTGCCACGAGACCTTGGCACAAGCGAACTGGAACTCGCATCCGGACTGGCGGCCGCACCTGGAGCAGGCCGGTTTCGAGATCGCCGCGCAGCGCAGCTTCAGCATCGAAGCGAGCCCGGCACCGGAACGCACCGGACGCTACGCCGACGCCTACCTGCGCCGCATCCGCTCCGCCCTCAACGGCAAGCTGGCCGCCGAGGACCTCAACACCCTCGACCGACTCCTGACCGCCGACAACCCCGACTCTCTCCTGCGCCGCCGCGACCTGACGCTGCGCGGCAGCCGGACCGCCTGGACTGCGCACCGCCCCTGGCCAAGAAAGGAGTTCCACCATGAACACGGTTCTCACACATGATGTCGCCGTCATCGGCGGCGGTGCGGCGGGGCTGAGCGCAGCCGTTACCCTGGCACGCTCCCTCCGTTCGGTGGTCGTCGTGGATGCGGGCGAGCCGCGAAACGCTCCGCCGCCGGCGCACACAACGTCCTCGGGCGGGAGGGAACCTCGCCGCTGGAGCTGGTGGCGGCCGGGCGGCGGGAGGCCGAGCATTACGGAGCGGACATCCGCCACGACCATGCCGTGGCCGCGCGCCGCACGGCGGAGGGGTTCGAGGTCGGACTTGCCGGCGGTGGAACTGTCCGGGCACGCCGGCTCCTGCTCGCGACGGGACTGACCGACGAACTCCCCGACGTACCTGGCGTCCGGCAGTTCTGGGGAAAGAACGTGTTGCACTGTCCCTACTGCCACGGGTGGGAAGTCCGCGGGCAGCGCATCGGGATTCTGGGCACCAGCCCCAGGGGCATCCACCAGGCCCTGCTGTTCCGGCAGCTCGGTGAAGATGTCACACTTTTCCTCCACCAGATGCCCGGCACCGGCGACGAAGCGTGGGACCAGCTGGCCGCCCTGGACATCCCGGTCGTGAGCGGCGCCGTCCATCAACTGCGCGGCGAGGACGACGTCCTGCGGGCTGTCGTTCTCGATGACGGACACGAGTTCCCGGTGGATGCGCTGGCCGTGGCGCCGCGGTTCATCGCACGGGCGGACCTCTACGAACAGCTGGGCGGCGCACTCACGGAGCACCCGATCGGCGTATTCATCGAGACCGGCCCGATGGGACGGACGGAGCTCCCCGGCGTATGGGCCGCAGGGAATGTGAGCGACCTCGGGGCGATGGCCGCTGTCTCAACGGGCGCCGGGGTCACCGCTGCCGCCGCCATCAACGCGGATCTCGTGGCCGAGGATACGGGTGCCGCTGTTCAAGCACGGGCCAGCAACAAGCTGAAGGCATAGCGCGGCCGGCTGCGATGAGCCGTCAGGCACGTCCTAGGATGCCGACGGTCCGTCCGAATCCCGGCCCGACTGCCCGCCGTCGTGCTTTCCGGTACCTGGGTGCGTGCCAGGCCCACCCACGGTACCCGCCCCGCCGGGGATCTTGTCAGCGCTGCGGTTGATGCCCGAGCCCTTGCCCAGGCTTTCATCGTTGGGCTTTTCGGTCATGAGCAGCATCGCGGCGAATACCAGGGAAACAATGAAGGCGATGCCGGCGGCCGTCAGGCCGAGGTCCAGGCGCAGTTCCCGGCTATTGCCGCCGGTGGCGAAAATGGTGGTGGCGACGCCGGCGACGACCGCCAGCACCGCGGAGAAAGCGAGTGGTCCCTTCACCGAAGTCCGCAGGTCCCGCGGTCCCGAAGGCTGGTTCTTGGCCACTGATATTCCTCCTGTAAATCGCATGCGGCCCGCCGGAAAGCCCGCACCGCGACGTCGTGGGATGGGGGCCGGAGCTTAAAGGGCCAAATACCAGTTTACGGCCTACGCGCGGGCCGCCGCGCCACTGCGGGACTCATGCCGGTAGCTGAGGGCAGCCAGCAGCAGGACCACGGCAACAATAATGGCGGATCCGCCGAGGATGCCCAGCAGGGCATGCGGGTCGAAGCCCATGAAGATCGGCAGTGCCGCGGCCGTGACCAGGCTCACGGTTCCGGTGATCAGCCAGTCCATGCTCAGCAGGTGCCGCTTGTGCTGTTGGGCGCCCAGCACAATTTCGACGACGGCGCCCACCAGCAGTCCCAGCCCCGCGATGTAGGCGAAGAGCTGCTGGTTCTGGAAGATCAGGACCAACACGCCGGCCGCCAGGTAGGCGATTGCTTCGACGTTGAGCATCCGCCGGGTGAAGTCGTTGCCGATCTCGGGCCGCGCGCGCAGCTTCAACACCGAGAAGCCCGTCAGGCCCAGGTACAGTCCGCCGCTGATGCTGAGCACCAGCATGCTCGGTTCCTGCCAGAAGATGGTCAGCGCACCGAACGCCGCCGCGATGATCGCCCGGAACAGGACCGGCGGCCACAACGCAGCTGCCTGGGACTGATGGTTCACGGTCACTTGGCGGAGCCTCCTGGAAATCACTGCGGCCCGTGCCGGGCCACCCATAAGTTTAGCGCGGCTGCGGCAGGCCCCCGTTCGCCAGGGCGGGCGGTTCACGCTGTGCCGGTGACCATCCAGGCGTCGTTGCGCACCCGCCACCCCAGGGTCGCGGCGCGCGCCGCCATATAGCCCAGGCCGAACGCCGCCCACAGCCACGCGATCCCGGTACCGCCGGTTAGGCCGGCGACGTGCACCGCCCACAGCAGCGGCGCGTACACCGCCAGATTGACGACGCCGGTAATCGCCAGATACCGCGCGTCACCGGCGCCGATCAGCACCCCGTCCAGCACGAACACCAGCCCGCAGACGGGCTGGCTGGCCGCCAGCACCCAGAGCCCGGCGGTCAGGGCCGCGTGGACGGCGGAGTCCTGCGTGAACAGGAAGCCCATGAACGGCGCGGCCGCGGCCAGCACGGCACCGGTGAGGCAGCCGAAGCCGATCCCCCAGATGACCATGCGGCGGGTCAGCGCGTGGGCCAGCGGCCGGTTCCCCGCGCCGAGTTCCTTGCCGATCAGCGCCTGGGCGGCGATGGCCAGCGCGTCCAGCGCGAAGGCCAGGAACGTAAAGAGGGTCATGACCAGCTGGTGGGCGGCCAGGGGCACGGTGCCCTGGGCGGTGGCGACGACGACGGTCGCCAGCACCGCCACCCGCAGGCTCAGGGTGCGCAGCATCAGCCATGAGCCCACCTGCATGGTGGCGGTGATGCCGGACCAGCGAGGCTGCAGCGGCACGCGCTCCTCGCGGGAGAGCCGGAACAGGATGGCCAGGTAGACCGCCGCCATCCCCCACTGGGCGAGGCTGGTGCCCAGCGCGGAACCGGCCACGGACAATTCGAAACCGTAGACCAGCAGCCAGTTCAGTCCGATGTTCACGGTGAAGCCGGCGCCGGCCACCAGCAGCGGCGTGCGGGTATCCTGCAGGCCCCGCAGCACGCCGGTGGCCGCCAGTACGATCAGCATCGCTGTCAGCCCGGGCATCGACCAGCGCAGATAGTCCACCGCGAAGCGGTGCACCTCGCCCTCGGCGCCCATCAGCGCCGCCAGCTGCGGCGCCGCAGCCCAGCCGACCGCCGACAGCACCGCACCGAGCAGCAGCGCCAGCCAGACGCCGTCGCGCCCGGCGGCGAGCGCCTGGCCCATCCGGCCCGCGCCCAGGAACCGGGCCACTGCCGGCGTGGTGGAATAGGCCAGGAAAATCATCAGTCCGACGGCGGTGTGCAGCACCGTGGAGGCGAGCCCGACGCCGGCCAGCTGCTCCACGCCGAGGTGGCCCACGATCGCCGAATCGGCCAGCAGGAACAGCGGCTCGGCAATCAGCGCGCCGAGCGCGGGCACGGCCAGATGCAGGATTCGGCGGCTGAGGTCCCGGCCGCTGAGGGAACGGCCGGCGGAAGTTGAGGTCACGCTGCCCAGCCTACCGATCTGTTGCCGGCCCGCCGCGGAGGGTACAACTGACTCATGACCTCTTCACCGTTGGTGCTTGGCCCGACCCTCCGGTACGTCGACGAGACGTCGGCGAGCATCTGGCTGGAAACCCGGGAGGCCGGCGTCGTTGTTGTCCGCGGGGGCGGGCACAGCTGGGAAGCGCGCACCTTCGCCGTGCACGGCCACCACTATGCGCTCGTGGAAGTGTCCGGGCTGGCGCCGGGCACCGCCACGTCCTACACCGTGGAGATCGGCGGGACCGAGGTGTGGCCGGAGACGGGCTCCGGGTTTCCGCCCTCGGTGATCCGGACGCTGGCGCCGGGCCGGCCGCTGCAGCTGGCGTTCGGCTCCTGCCGCACCAGCGTCCCGCACAATAAAAGCGGCAACGGCAGCCACGGCGTCGACGCGATGCGCGCCTTTGCCCTGTGCTGGGCCTCCGGCACCGAGGGCGCCTGGCCGGACCTGCTCCTGTTCCTCGGGGACCAGGTCTATGCCGATTCCACCAGCGCGGAGATGCAGCGGTTCATCCGCGGGCGCCGCGATATCCGCCAACCGCCGGGCGAGGAACTGAAGGACTATGAGGAGTACGCGCACCTCTACTGGCTCGCCTGGTCCGCCGAGGCGAACCGCTGGCTGCTGTCTACAGTGCCCAGCGCGATGATCTTCGACGACCACGACATCAGGGACGACTGGAATGCCTCACTGAGCTGGCGGCGGACGATGGAAGCCACCTCCTGGTGGCACGGGCGGATCGTCTCCGGGCTGGCGTCCTACTGGGTGTACCAGCATCTGGGCAACCTGTCCCCCGAGCGGCGGGCCCACGACTGGATCTGGCAGCGGATCGCCGCGCACACGGGCCCTGAGGAGCTCGACCTGAGCGGTGCTGGACGAGTTTGCCGAACGTGCCGACCAGGATCCGGCGAGCTACCGCTGGAGCTTCACCCGCGACTTCGACGACACGCGGCTGGTCGTGGTGGATTCGCGGGCGGCCCGCGTTCTGGCGCCGGACAGTCGCTCCATGCTGGAGGAAGAGGAGCTGGCGTGGCTGGACGGGCAACTGCAGGGCGGTTTCCGGCACCTGCTGGTCGGCACCTCGCTGCCGTTCCTGCTCCCGACGGGCCTGCACCACCTGGAGGCGTGGAACGAGGCCCTGGCCTTGGGCACCTGGGGGAAGCTCGCCGCCGGGATCGGCGAGAAGGTGCGGCAGGCGCTCGACCTGGAGCACTGGGGCGCCTTCCAGAGAAGCTTCCGGGCGGTGGCGGACATGGTCACGGAGGTAGCCGACGGCCAGCGCGGAGCGGCGCCGGAAACCGTCCTGTTCCTGTCCGGGGATGTGCACTACTCGTATGTCGCCGAGGTGGAACGCTCCTCGGGAAGCCGGGTCCTGCAGGCGGTCTGCTCCCCGATCCGCAACCCGCTGCCCCGGCTGATGCGTTCCTTCACGGCGATCCTGTCCTACGGGGTCGCCGGGCCCGTCGGCGGCCTGCTGGCGCGTTTGGCCAAGGTTCCGGACCCGCCGTTCAAGTGGACCGGCGTCAAGGGGCCTTGGTTCGACAACAACCTGGCCCGCCTCGAGGCCACGCCCGAGGGGCTGAGGCCGTGGTGGGAGACCGGGGTCGTGGACGGCGGCGACCAGCGGCGCCCGCGGCTGAAGGAGGTGGCGGCCCTGACCGTGCGCCCGCGCAGATGTCCTTCCCTGGCGCGGGAGCCTCTTGACTAACCGGCAGGCCGGCGCAGGATAATGATTTCATAATCCAGTACATTCTTCTCACATCGTGAAATGAGAAATGGCACGCAAAGGAGCAACCGCATGACCAAGCTGCAGCAGGGCCAGCCCGCCCCGGCATTCACACTGAAGGATTCCGCCAATCGGCCGGTAGCCCTGGAAGATTTCCGCGGCCGCGACGTGATCGTGTACTTCTATCCCAAGGCGGCCACGCCTGGCTGCACCACCGAGGCCTGCGACTTCCGCGACAACCTCAATTCGCTCAAATCCGCCGGCTATGACGTGATCGGCGTCTCCCCGGATGCGCCGGAGGCCATCGCCGAATTCGCCGCCGACAACTCGCTGAACTTCCCGCTGCTGTCCGACCCCCACGCGGAAACCGCCAAGACCTGGGGCGCCTGGGGCCAGAAGGAGATCAACGGCCAGGCGGTCGAGGGCGTCCTCCGTTCCACCGTGGTCCTGGACCGTGAGGGCGTGGTCCGCAGCGCGCAGTATTCGGTCGACGCCAACGGCCACGTCGCCAGCCTCCGGGAGGAGCTGGGGCTGAGCTGACATTTGCCTCGGCTCCATGGGCGGCAAGCCGAGTGTCGCCGGCGTTCTTATATCCATTGACACAAACTGGTTTGTAATACAAACTTATTTGTGAAGCCGCCCCACCGCACCACCTGTCAGCAACCTCGCCGCGCAGAAAGCCAAGCATCATGGAACAGGCAGCACAGCCCCTCGATCCCCGCCAGGCACTCAAGGCCCTGAACGACACCGAACAGGCCATCCGCAGCCGCATGGCGCCGAACTCCGCGTTCCTCTACTTCCTCTGGGGCGCCGTCTATCTGCTGGGCTACGGCGCACTCCACGGTGGCTACTTCGGCTGGCTCCCGTTCGGTTCCGGCACCGCCGTCGTCGTTTTTCTCAGCCTCCTCGCCGCCAGCGCGTTGGTCTCCGCCATCCACGGGATCAGGACCTCCACCGGATTCAAGGGGCAGTCGCAGACCCAGGGCGCGTTCTACGGTTTTTCCTGGTTCGGCGCCATGCTCACCATCGGCTTTTTCTCCATCGCGCTCGGCCGCCTGGAGCTGGAGTGGCTGGTCATGGGCTGGCTGATCAATTCCATCGCAGTGCTGACGGTCGGCCTGCTCTTCATGGTCGGCGGGGCCATGTTCAAGGACCGCCCGATGGCCCTGATCGGGATCTGGTTCCTGCTGGTCAATATCGTCTGCCTGATCGCCGGCCCCAACCTGTTCCTGATCCTCTTCGGCATCCTCGGCTGCGCCGGCCTGTTCGCCGGCGGGGCTGTGGAACTCATCCGCGCCCGCCGCAGCCGGGCGGTCCTCTGACCATGGCCGAGCTTGACCCCGTCATCCACGCCGAGGCACGCCTGCGCGTGATGTCCGCACTGAACACCATCGGCGAGGAGGACTCGATTTCCTTCCCGCGGCTGCGCGACCTGCTTGCCATGACCGCGGGCAACCTCTCCACCCACCTGCGCAAACTGGAAGACGCCGGCTACATCAGCGTGAACAAGACCATCGAGGGACGCACCCCCGCCACCTACATAGGCATCACCGTCAAGGGCAGGGCGGCCTTCCAGGAGTACCGGAAACAGCTCCAGGAACTGCTGCACGGCGAGACCCAGGCACTGGCATAACCGCACCGGACAGGATCAGGGCCAGTGCCGGTGCACTCCTCCCCCGGCCCGGGTCCGCTGTGACCAATCGTCGCCTCGCGCTGGAATACCCCCACGGAAGCAACGGGAAATGACCAATGGTCAATTCCCGGCTGCCGGCGCCGGCAGCGCGAACACGCTGAACGCCGCCGCCACCGCCAGCAGCGCCAGGACAAACACAGCCAGCGCATTCCAGCCCAGCGACTGGAAGAACAGCCCGCCGGCCCAGCCCAGCAGGCTGGACCCGGCGTAGTAGAACAGGTTGTACAGCGAGGACGCCTGCGCCCGGCCATGCCGTGAGCGGAACGGCGTCCAGCCGGAGGCCACCGAATGCGCGGCGAAGAAACCGGCGGTGAAAACCAGCAGGCCGGCCAGCACTGCGGGCAGCCAGGCGATGAAGGTCACCGCCATTCCCAGCGCCATCGCACCCGTGCTGAGCAGCAGCACCCGGCGCCGGCCCCACTTCGCGGCGGCGCTGCCGGCCGCACGGGAGGACCAGGTGCCGGACAGATAGGCCAGGAATAACAGGCTCACCACGGACTGCGGCAGCCCAAACGGCTCCGCGCCCAGATGGAAACCTAGGTAGTTGTACACCACCACGAACCCGCCCATCAGCAGGAACCCCTGCAGATACAGCGCGATCAGCCCGCGGTCCTGCAGGTTGACCCGCAGTTTGTACCACAGCCGATCCTCGCGCGGCGGACCTCCGGGCGGCCGGACCGGCGGCGTGAAGCCCCGCTGCTTCGGCGCCGTCGCAATGAAGCAGACGGCAGCGGCGGCAGCCAAGAGGCTGACTGCCACCAGCCCGATCCGCCAGTTCAGCAGGTCCCCCACGGGCGCGGAAATGACGCGCCCGGCCAGCCCGCCGACGGTGGTGCCGGCGACATACGTGCCCGCCGCCACGGCGGCATGCAGCCGGCTGACTTCCTCACTCAGGTAGGCCAGCGCCAGCGCCGGAATCCCGCCGAGCGCCACGCCCTCGCCGAACCTCAACGCCAGCAGCGCCGGGAAGCTGGGCGCCAGCGGCACCAGCAGTCCCAGCAGGGTGGCCAGTACGACGGCGGCAGTCATCGCCCGCAGCCGGCCCACCCGGTCTGCCACCTGGGACCACGGGATCACCGCCAGCGCCAGGCCGAGAGTCGCGGCGGACACGCTCAGCGCGGCATCGGCGGCGGAGATGCCGAGGTCCTGGGCGATCAGCGGCAGCACACCCTGGACCGAGTAGAGCTGGGCGAAGGTGGCCAGCCCCGCGCAGGCCAGGGCGATCAGGATCCGGCGGTAGCCCCGGCTGCCGCGCGGGTGCCCGGCCCAGGACCCGGTCTCATCGGCCCCCGCGGCGTCCGGTTCGGTCACTGTTCGGGGGCGTTGGCCTCGGCGACGGTACCGGCGGCGGCACCCATGACGGCCTGGTCGCCGCCCTGCTGCACCGCGGTACCTGCGATGGCGGCAGCGGCCATGTCCTTGCGGGCCCGGCTGCGCAGCTGGATCAGGCGTCGGGCATGCTTGTCCAGCGCATGGTCCTCCTCGGTGGCCGGCTGCCAGCGCTTGCACAGGACCGACGCCCCGGCCTTGTCCAGCGCCACAAACACGATCAGCGAGTGCGTGGTAAGTTCCATTTCGCCCGTCTTCGGGTCGCCGGAGCGCACGTGCACGGACATGTGCATGCTGGTCTTGCCGGTGTGGAGCAGCCGGGCCTCCACCTCCACCACGTGGCCGATCTTCAGCGGCCGGTAGAAGCGCACCCCGCCGGCATAGACGGCGATCGCCGGCCCGTGCAGCCAGCCGGCGGCGCAGGCCGAGGCGGTCTCGTCCATCCAGCGCATGACGGTGCCGCCGTGGACGTTGCCGCCCCAGTTCACATCTGTAGGAGCCGCCAGGAAACGGAAGAGGGTGCGGGGGCCGGTGCCGGCGTCGGAATAGACCTGCCGCGCCATCTCCTCCTCGATGTCCTTGCGCAACTCGATGCGGCGGATGGCGCTGGCCTCGAGGTAGGTCTCCGCCTCCGTTGTGGGCTCCCACTTCGGTACCGGAGTGGGTTTCCGGTTCTCATCCATCGCCACGAAAATGATCAGGCAGCGCGTCTTCTCCACCGCCTCGGCCTCGCGCGGATCGGAGGACCGCACGATCACCTGGATGTGCATACTGGTGCGGCCGGTGTAGACGATCGTGGCCTGGGCCTCCACCAGTTCGCCCACCAGCACCGGGCGGCGGAACTGCACATTGCCCACGTACGCCGTCACGCAGTAGCGCCCGCTCCAGCCCGCAGCCGCGGCGTAGCCGGCCTTGTCGATCCACTCCAGCACCCGGCCGCCGTCGACCGTCCCGGTCAGGCCCGCATCAGTGGGCGCGGCGAGGAAGCGCAGGGTAACGGAATGGCGGTCGGTAGGCACGGCGGCTCCTCCTAGAAGCTTGTGCGTTGAGTGTAGAACAGCAGCGGATAGCGGGGCCTTTGTTACAGGATGCCCTACGCCACAAGCTTTCCCTAAGGGGCCGGGACCATCGTGGAGAACAGTCCGGTAAGGGAACGGCCTGCCATGGGCCGTGCCGGGCGGGTCTGCGCAGAAATCTCTGGCAGCGCACGGATTGCAGGCCTAATCTGATTGGGGGAGCTGGGAAATGTCCGTCGGATTGCGTATCGCCGCAGCCGTGGCCCTGGGGGCCGCGAGCGTGCTCGCATTGATCTGGGCTTTTTCGATCGGAGGCAGCGCGGAAGTCGGGTTGCTGGACCGGATCGGTGCCTTTGTGCTGTGGGGACTGCCCGGCACCAAGATGGTTTTCAACCTCGCCGCGGCCTGCACCCTCGGCGCTCTGGTGCTGGCCGCCGTCGGATTTTCCCCGCAGCGGCCCGCCTATGACCGCACCATCCGGCTCGCCGGGACGGCGGCCATCGTCTGGACCATCACCGCGGTGGGCGTCCTGGTGCTCAATTTCGTGGTGGTGGCCAACGAACCGTTTTCGTCGCCCACCTTCGGCCAGAACCTGGCCATCTTCATCACCGAGGTGGACCTGGGTGTCGCCGGGGCCGTGAACGTGCTGATTGCCGCCGCGGCTGCGGTCTGCTGCCTGCTGGCCCGGGGGCCGGGCACGGTGGCGCTGGCCGCGCTGCTGGCCTTCGCCGGACTCTTCCCCCCGGCCATGAATTCCCATGCCGCCGGCGGAGCTGACCACGCGGACAACACCGTCTCACTGGTCCTCCACATCGCCGCCGCAGCCGTCTGGATCGGCGGCCTGCTCACCCTGGTGGTCCTGCGCACCGTGCTGCGCGAGGACACCGAAACCGTCATCCGGCGCTATTCGACCCTGGCGCTGATGTCCTTCGTCGCACTGTCCGCCTCCGGGGTCCTCGCCGCCACAGCGGGAATCTTCACGCCCGCCGACCTGCTTACCCCGTACGGGCTGATCCTGCTGGCCAAGACCGGGGCATTCGTGGTGCTTGGCGTCGTCGGCCTGCTGCACCGCGAGTGGACCATCAAGCGGATGGCCGCGGAGCCGCGGCACGGACAGCGGTATTTCTGGGCACTGGTCGTCGTGGAACTGGCCGTCATGGGCGCCGCCTCCGGCCTGGCCGCCGCGCTCGGGCGGACGCAGACGCCACAGGACACCGGCCTGGACGAGTTCCTGCCGGAGCCGGCGCTGCTGGGCTACCTGACGCAGTGGAGGCCGGACCCACTCTGGATCCTGGTCTGCGCTTTCGCCGTGTTCTTCTACTTGGCCGCCGTCCGCCGGCTGCGCCGGCAGGGCCGGTCCTGGCCGGTGCGGCGCACGGTGCTGTGGCTGGCCGGCGTCGCGGTCCTCTTCCTGGCCACCAACGGCGGCGTGCACGCCTACCAGGAATTCCTGTTCAATGCGCACGTGCTGACGCAGATGCTGCTGACCGCCATCGTACCGCTGCTACTGGTGCCGGCCGCACCGCTGACCCTGGCCGAGCGCGCCATGCAGCCGCGGACGGACGGCAGCTATGGCGGCCGGGAAATTGTCCAGCTACTCCGGAAGGCGCTGGCACCGCTGGCCGCCGCCCCCTACATTCCGGCATTCCTCATCGCCGGATCGCTGATCCTCTTCTACTACACGCCGCTGCTAGGCTGGTCCGCCACCACCCAGCTGGGCTACAGCTGGATGACCCTGCACGCCCTGCTGATCGGCCTGGTGTTCGTGTACAGTCTCGCGGGCGCCGCCCGGGACACCTCGGCCCGTAATACGGCGGGCGCGGGCCCAAGCAGCGTGCTGCGGCCGGCGGTGCTGGCGGGAACCGGCGTCCTCTTCGCCGTCTACGGCTGGGCCCTGACGGTCCAGGCGGAGGTTCTGGAGTTGCCCTGGTACAGGACGACCGGCCGCCCGTTCGGCCCGTCCTCCCCGGGAGCCGCGCCCGAGCTGGCCGGAACCTTCATGTGGGTCATCGGTGCCGTTGCGCTGCTGGCGACGGCCGCCGTCGTCCTCCGCAAGCGGGCGGTTGCGTTGGACGCGGAGGGAACCGACGCGCCGGAGGATCACGACGGCGGACGCCCGCGCCGGATCACGGCCGGTGCCCGGTCCCCGGACTAAGCGCGGCCTGAGCATGCCACTTTCATGGGAGCAGGTTGTTGTCGACGCGGCTGACCCGGCGGCCTTGGGACGCTGGTGGGCCAAGGCCCTCGGCTGGATGGTGGTGAACGAAGAGGACGGGGACGTCGAGATCCGCGCCGCTGCGGATCAACTGCCGGGGCTGCTCTTCGTGCCGGTTCCGGAGCAGAAGTCGGTCAAGAACCGGTTGCACCTGGATTTCCGCCCGGAGGACCGGGACGCGGAGGTGGACCGGTTCCTGGGACTCGGCGCCCACCGCGTGGAGGTGGGGCAGCAGGATGTGCCCTGGGTGGTGCTGGCGGACCCGGAAGGCAACGAGTTCTGCATCCTCAGCAGCCGACCCTGACTCCCGTATATCGGCCCGCACATTGGCGTCGCGGATGTGATCCAGTACACTCGCTGGATTATGAACCGGAACCTACGTTTCACCACGCATGGAATCCCGGCCCCGAACCGGGTCCAACTCTGGGAACACCATAATGCCAAGGCACTGATCTCGCTGGACATCCGCACCATCGATGATTCCCCGCTCCAAGCCAGCGAGGTCAACGTCCACTTCCCGGCGCTGCGGTTCGCCCAGGTCAAGGGCACTGCCCAGGTGGTGGAACGTTCCGAGCGGTTCATCCGGCAGAATCCGACCGACGTCGTGGCGGTTTTCTTCGCCCTGGAGGGCGAAGCATTCTTCTACCACCAGGGCGGACTGGAGACGCTGAAGCCGGGCCAGGCGGTGATGTATGACGCGGACCGGCCGTTCATGCGCGGCTTCCACCACGGCCTGCAGGAGTTGGTGCTGACCATCCCCCGTGCTGACTTCCTGGAACTTTCCGGCGGGAAACAGCTGCAGCAGCCGCAGGTGTTCGACTTCAATCAAGGCGCCGCCGTGAACCAACAGATGCTGGCGCTGGCCAAGCTGGTCCGCACCGCGGTGAGCACCCAGCAGCCCGATCCGGAGCGGACCGAGGAGGACGCCCTGGAGCTGCTCTCCCTGCTGGTGGCCGGGGACCGCTCCGGAACCGGTGCGGGCTATCTGGCCTGCGCCCGCAATTACATCGAGGACCAGCTGAGCGACCCGGCGCTCAGCGCCGCCCAGGTGGCGCACGCCGTCGGAATCAGCGAACGCCACCTGTCCCGCATCTTTACGGACGCCGGCCAGCCCCCAAGCCTGTATATACTGGACCGGCGGCTGGAACGGGCCCGGGAACTGCTCACCGCACCGGAGCAAAGAACGACGCCGGTGGGCCGCATCGCGGCCAGCGTGGGCTTTGCCTCGCAGAGCTACTTCACGCGCGCCTTCAAGGCTTCCTACGGGGCAACTCCGCTGCAGCTTCGCAGGGAGGCCGTCGCCGGCGTCGCCCTGTAGTTGCGCCGTTCACCGGGAGCCTGTTGCGCCGACAGGCCCTGCCACAGATCCAGCGTCTAGCTTCCCGCGCCCAGTTTCCCGGCCATGCGCTCGCGCATCTGCACGCTGGCTTCATTCAGGCCGACAATCTCCACGTCCTTGCCTTGGTGCCGGTACTTCTCCGTGACCGCGTCCAGCGCGGCGACGGTTGAGGCGTCCCACAGGTGCGAGGCGCTCATGTCGATGACCACCTTCCCCGGATCGTGCGCGTATTCGAACTGCGTATAGAGGTCATTGGAGGAGGCGAAGAACAGCTCGCCGTCCACTACGTAGGTGGCGGTAGCGACGCCGTCGACCTCCTTCACGGTCCTGCGCACAGTGACGAAGTGCGCCACGCGGCGGGCGAACAGCGCCATGGCCACCAGCACCCCGACGCCGACGCCGATAGCCAGGTTGTTGGTCGCGACCACCACTGCGACGGTCGCCACCATCACGGCCGTTTCGCTCTTCGGCATGAAGCGCAGGGTGGACGGCCGGATGCTGTGCCAGTCGAAAGTCGCCACGGAAACGAAAATCATCACGGCCACCAGCGCGGCCATGGGGATCACTGCAACGACGTCTCCCAGAGCAACCATCAGGATCAAGAGGAACAGTCCCGCGAGGAAGGTGGAAATGCGGGTACGCGCGCCGGAGGCTTTCACATTAATCATGGTCTGGCCGATCATCGCGCAGCCGCCCATGCCGCCGAAGAAGCCCGTGACGATATTGGCCACGCCCTGGCCCCAGGACTCACGGGTCTTGTTGGAGCGGGTGTCCGTGACGTCGTCGACCAACTTGGCGGTCATCAGGGACTCCAGCAGGCCAACGAACGCCATGGCGAGCGCGTAGGGCGCAATGATCTGGAAGGTCTCCAGCGTCAGCGGCACGTCCGGGAAGAACAGGCCGGGGAGGCTGTCCGGCAGTTCGCCCTTGTCCCCCACAGTCGGCACGGCAAGGGAACCCAGGACGGTCACGAGCGTCAGCACCACAATGGCCACCAGCGGCGCCGGAACGGCGGAAGTCACCCTGGGCAGGCCGAAGACAATCAGCAGTCCGACGGCGGTCAGCGGGTAGACCAGCCACGGCACGCCGATCAGTTCGGGAACCTGGGCGGAGAAAATCAGGATCGCCAGCGCGTTGACGAAGCCGACCATGACCGAGCGCGGGATGAAACGCATCAGCTTGGCCACTCCAAGCACGCCGAGGACGATCTGGAAAATGCCGGCCAGGATCACCGCGGCGATGAGGTAGTCCACACCATGGCTGTCCACGAGCGGTGCGATGACCAGGGCGACGGCGCCGGTGGCCGCGGAGATCATGGCGGGACGGCCGCCAACGAAAGCAATGGTCACGGCCATGGTGAAGGAGGCGAACAGTCCGATCCGCGGGTCGACGCCGGCGATGATCGAGAAGGCGATGGCCTCCGGAATCAGCGCCAGCGCCACCACCAGCCCGCCAAGGACCTCGGTCTTGAGGCGTCCTGGGGACTTCAGGGTTTCCCTGATGGACTGAAGCTGTTCGGGGGAAGGCACGGCCTGGGCGCCGGAGGTCTTGGTGGCCATCGGGCTCCGTTCAGAGGTGGAAACAGGTAAGGGTGTGACGATAGGGCCGCCGGTTGAGGGAACGACGGCGGCACGCCCCTATTGCTCTTAAGCCTAGCTTTGAAGGCTCAGCTGCTGGACCTTCCCGTACGTCACCGAACGCAGCAGCCATTCCAGCGGCCCGTAGCGGAAACGCTTCAGCCAGGCGGCGCTCAGGGCAAGCTGCAGGACGAAGATCACCAACCCCACACAGATGACGCCCAGGGGTGGAATCCGGTTTGTCAGGCCGAACCCGTAACCGGTAAAAATGACCGCCATGAACACCGATTGCCCCACGTAGTTGGACAGAGCCATCCGGCCCGCAGGTTCCAGCGCGGCCTTCACCCGGGAGCCGGGCCCGGTGCGGAAGAAGAGCAGCAGCAGGGCGAGGTAACCGCAGGTCAGCAGCGGCGCCGTCAGAAGCGTCAGGCCGATGTCGAGGAACTGGGCTTCAGTGCTGCCGGCCACCCGGCTCACATAACCGTGCAGCACGCCGCCGGCCAACCCCACGGGCAGCGCCCAGGCCAGGGCCTTGCGGATCAGTGCCGGACTGACCCCGCGTTCGAAGAACCGCACCTTGGCCGCCGCGACGCCGAAGTAGAACATGCCCAGGGCCAGCGGCCCCTGGGTCAGCAGGACACTGGGCCCGTTCAACAGGTAGTTGCTGATGTTGGCCTGGAGCGCGGACAGCGGAGTGCCCGCGATTTCCTCCACCCCGGGAAACGCCGTCACCCCCTGCTCCGCCAGGTCGGTAACGCCGCCGACGGCCAGGACCAGCAGCCCCAGCAGCAGCACCAGGACGGCGATCGCACCGGTGATGACGGTCCCGGCAATGACCGCCGTCCTGGGTCTGATGTCCCACGTGGCGATCAGGATGAGGGCAAAGAGGCCGTACACGGCGAGGATGTCGCCGAACCAGAGGAACACGCCGTGCAGCACACCGAGGACCACCAGGCCCGCGGAGCGGCGCAGCATCCGCGGGGCCGGTGGCTGCTGCTGCCGCACGGCCGCCGCCCACTGGATGACGAAGCTGTAGCCGAACAGGAAAGAGAAGAGGATGTAGAACTTGAACTCGAAAAGCCCCGTGGCGGCTGCGCGCGCCGCGATATCGACGCCGGAGGTGAAGTCGGGTGACGATCCCTGCGGCAGGAGCACCCATGGGTCCGCGAAGAACCAGATGTTGACCAGCAGGATACCCAGGAGCGCGAACGCACGGAATGCGTCCAGCTCACCGATCCGCCCGGCCGCTGCCGGCGGTACGGGTCCGGGAGTTCCTTGCGTTGCATCGTAAGCATTCACGGTTCCCCCATGGAACGGCTGGACAATCTGGATCCAGCCTACCCGTGGCTGTGGCCGCCCACGCCCAGCGCCGCAGAACCCAGCACCGCCGCGCCCAGCAGCGAGGCAGCCGTTCGGACATGGTTCCACCGGGTCCAGGTCTGTGCATAGGAGGCCCAGTACCGCTGGGCTTCCATCGACTCGGAAGACATTCGCGCCAGACGGTTGTTCCGCGGCACGTGGTAGACGATGGTCAGCGCGAAGCCGGCGAGGTAAAGCCCGGAGCCGATGAGCCGCGGCAGCGCCTCGGGCTGTTCCAGCTCCCGGAACTGGCTGACAGCCAGCGCCGTCCCGGCCACCGCGGTGCCGAAGAACACGGACAGGAACGGCGGCCGCTCGGCGGCCTTGTTGACAGCCTGTATCGCGGCGGCGCCGCGGGCACGGGGCAGGCGCTTCAGCGCGGGCATGACCGTGCCGGAGAACGCGAAGTAGAACCCGCCCACGACCGCCGCGCCGGCCGCCGTCGCCATGGTCAGCCAGTCAGCCCCGGCCAGCCCGCCGGCCCCGGTACTCACTGCGCCGCAACCAGTTTTTCGTTCCACACACCAGACGAAGCAGCACGGCGGGCATAGTCCGCGAAGTCTCCGGCGGGCCGGCCCAGGACCTGCTGGATATCTGCGGTCAGGGAAGAGCCGCGGCCGTCCAGAATTTCCCCGAACAGTGCCGCGAGGGCCTCCGCCTCCGGCCGGGGAACTCCCCCGGCAACGGCTCCGTCCGCGAATTCAGCCGCTGTGACGGCCCGGTACCGCACGGGCCGGCCGACGGCACGGGCAATCTCCTCCACGGCATCGGCGAACGTCATCAGCCGGGGGCCGGTGAGCTCGTAGACCTTCCCGGCGTGGCCCGGTTGGGTCAGCGCCGCGGCGGCAATCTCCGCGACGTCTTCCAGATTGACGAAGGGCTCGGTGAACAAGCCCGCGGGCATCGCGATTTCGCCCCGTCGCGCGCCGTCCAGCAGGAAATGCTCACTGAAATTCTGCGCAAACCACGCGGACCGCACCACGGTCCAGTCCGCGCCGGACTCCCGGACCGCCTGCTCGCTGGCCAGCGCCCCGTCTTCGCCCCGGCCGGACAGGATCACCAGATATTCGACGCCGGCCCGCACCGCCCGCGCGCTGAACGCGCCGATCATGTCGGCAACTCCGGGGAACGCCAGGTCCGGGTTGTAGCAGAGGTAGGCACGCTTCACACCCGCGAGCGCAGCATCCCAGGTGGACGGATCATGCCAGTCGAAGGGCGGCCGCCCGGAGCGGGAGCCAATGCGGCGGCGGAGCCGCCCGTCCGGGCCCCGCAGGCGGTTCGCCACGCGTCGTCCGGTCCGGCCGGTACCGCCGGTGATCAGGGTCAGGTCATCTTCAGTCATGCTCCCATTCAAGCCGCCGGAATCGAGACGGAACATGGTTTGCCTGCTCAAATGCATCAGCAATCGTCTCGATAAGTGGTCTAGGATCGGCAGCATGGATCCGCTGACCAACTTCCTCGACAGTCCGCGTGCCCGCGGCGCGTTCCTGTTGCGGACCGTAATGGAGCCGCCGTGGTCCATCCTGATCCAGGACCAGGCGCCGCTGACCATCGCCGCCGTCCTGACCGGCCATGGCTGGTTCCGGCGCGACGGCAACCCGCCCCGGGAAATCTCGGCAGGCCAGCTGCTGCTCGTCCGGGGGCCGGCCCCGTACCTTGTGGCCGATGCCCCGGAGAGGCAACCCACCGTCGTCGTCCATCCCGGCCAGCGCTGCACCGGACCGGACGGCGAGGACGTCAGCGCCGCCATGCGGCAGGACGTGCGGACCTGGGGAAACGATCCGCAGGGCCGGGACACCATGCTGATCGGCACCTACCAGACGGACAACGAGGTGGGGCGGTTCCTGACCGAATCGCTGCCGGAGGCCGCCGTCATTGGGCCCGGCGGGCTGGACTACGACATCCTGCCGCTGCTGGCGGCGGAGGTCGGCCGCGATGCCCCGGCGCAGGCCAGTGCCCTGGACCGGCTGCTGGACCTGCTGCTGATTTCCGTGCTGCGCGCCCACCTGGCGGAAACCGACGGCGGGGCCGGCTGGCTGCACGCACAGCGGGATCCGGTGATCGCCCGGGCCGTCGGACTCCTGCACGAGGACCCGGCCCGCCCGTGGACGCTGGCGGTCCTGGCCTCGACGGTGGGCATCTCGCGGGCGGCGCTGGCGCGGCGGTTCCACGCCCAGGTGGGCCAGCCGCCAATGACCTACCTGGCCCGGTGGCGGCTGGCGCTGGCCGCGGACCGGCTGGCCGATTCGGACGCTACCGTTGCCGCGATCGCCCGCGAGGTGGGGTATTCCAGCCCCTTCAGCTTCAGCATGGCGTTCAAGAAACACTATGCGGTCAGCCCGCGCGACTACCGGGCGCGGACTGCCTGAACGCCGCCGCTACAGCCCCATGGCCGTGCGCAGCTGCTGCGCCACAGCGACCTGGCCCAGGATCTCCGCGTTCTGCAGTGCGGTGAGCCCGCGCGCGTCCGGAACGGTGAGGTCCGCGCCGGCGTCGATCAGCTGCTGGATCACGTCCTGGTGCTGCGGGCCGCCGGTGCCGTAGACCACCGCCTCATGCAGCGCGGTCCAGCCCAGGTTGTTCACGTGGTCCAGGGGCACACCGGCGGCGATCAGGATCTGCACGGTGCTGCCGTAGCCGTGCTCGCAGGCCGGGATCAGCGCCGTGCCACCGAACCGGTTGAGGCTGGTCACATCCGCCCCGTGGGCCAGGGTCAGCCGCAGGATCTCGTCGAACCCCTCCGCCCCGGCGTAGAGGAAGGCCGAGTCCTGGATGCTGTCCTTGGCGTTGACGTCCGCGCCGGCCTCGATCAGCGCCCGGGCCGCCTCGAGGTGGTTGTTCTTCGTGGCCACGACCAGCGGTGTCTGGGCCTGGGCATTGCGGGTTTCCAGTTCCGCTCCCTGCTCCAGCAGACTGACGACGGCGGCAGCGTCGTTGCCCGCGGCCGCCGCCAGCAGCTCCTGGTTCAGGACCGCCAGCTGCGCCGGGTCCGGCGCGGGAGGCGCCGGCGGCGGTGCCGTCTGTATCGGCGCCGGGGCCGGCGAGCCGGATGCGGAGGCGGGTGCCGTCGTCGTACTTTGCGGGCTCTCCGGGGCGGAGTCCGGTGCGGGGTCGCCGGCGGGTGAGCAGGCGGCGAGCACGATGGCGATTGCCAGCACCGCAGCGCTGGTCCGGATTCGATGGCGGGGGATCATGGACCTATTGTCGCCGCGCCGACGGCGATGATCGAATAGGTACATGGGTGCCCAAAACGTTGTCCTTGCCATCGGCACGAAGAAGGGGCTGTGGCTCGCCACCAGCCAGGACCGGAACACCTGGTCCCTGTCCAAGCCGCGCTTCCTCATGGAAGAGATCCCCAGCATCGGGATCGATACCCGAGCCGGACGCACCCGGATCATGGTCGGTGTCCGGTCCGAGCACTGGGGCCCGACGGTCGCGCACTCGGACGACTTCGGCGTCACCTGGACGGAGCCGGAGCACGGCGCCATCCGCTTCCCCGAGGATACCGGCGCGGCGGTGGAGCGGATCTGGCAGCTCCAGCCGGACGCCGAGGACCGGCCCGGAGTCGTCTGGGCCGGCTGCGAGCCGATTTCGGTCTGGAAATCGATCGACGGCGGCGACCACTTCGAGCTGGTGCGTGGGCTGTGGGACCACCCCCACCGCGAGCACTGGGGCGCCGGTTACGGCGGCGCCGCGGCGCATTCGGTCCTTCCGAGCCCGGCCAATGAGAACACCGTCCACGTCGCCATGAGCACGGGCGGTGTGTACCGGACGGACGACGGCGGCCGGTCCTGGCGGGCGCGCAACAGCGGCATCTCGGCTTATTTCCTGCCGGATCCGAATCCTGAATTCGGCCAGTGCGTGCACAAGATCGCCCGGGACAGTGTGGTGCCGGACCGGCTCTACGCGCAGAACCACCACGGCGTGTACCGCTCGGACGACAATGCCGAAACCTGGAGCTCGATCGCGGACGGGCTGCCGTCGGACTTCGGCTTCGTGATGCTGACCCATCCCCGCCGGGCGGGCACCGCCTGGGTGATCCCGCTGAAGGCGGACAGCGAGCGGATCCCTCCGGACGCCCGGCTCGCGGTGCACCGCACCGGCGACGCCGGCCGCACCTGGACGCAGTTGGACCACGGGCTGCCCGTCCAGGACTACAACGCCGTCCTGCGCGACGCCGCGACCGTGGACACGGCGGAGCCCGTGGGCGTCTACTTCGGCACCCGCGGCGGCTCCGTCTACGCCAGCGCGGACGAGGGCGAAACGTTCACGGAAATCGCCTCCCACCTGCCGGACGTCCTCTGCGTCCGCGCGGCAGTGGTGGAGGAATGAGCAGCATGGCCGGCGGAACCGAGCCCGGCATCACCGTACTGATCCCTGCCCTGCTGGCCTCCACCGTCGACGGGCAGCGCGAGGTCCGGATCCCGGTGGACGGCTCTGCCACCGTCGCGGACCTGCTGGACACGATCGGAGCAGAGTATCCGGTCTTCAACCGGCGGGTGCGGGACGAGACCGGCGCCCTGCGCCGCCACGTGAATCTCTATGTGGACGGCGAGGAAGTGCGCAGGCTCGACGGCACGGCCACCCAGGTGCACCACGGCCAGGAAGTTCTCATCATCCAGAATGTTGCCGGCGGCTGACGCCTGGCTGGCGGCCGAGCAAGCCGTCCGGGTGTGAACTGCACCCTAAATTTGGGGGTGGGGGTCCACCCCACGCGGGGCTTTGGGCGGTTGTTTGCAGGCGCCATGATTGAAACATCAAGATTCCTTGAGGGGGGACATCATGGA
>NZ_JBNHIC010000022.1:0-77558 GCF_059092905.1 Arthrobacter sp. B0427-1-12
GGCGGAACAGGAAGGCTGCCATGGCGTCGCGGTTCACGGGCTGGACCGGGCGGAAGGTGCTGTCCGGGAAGCCGGTGGTGATGCCCAGATCGGCCAGACGGGCGATCTCCGCAGCGAACTGGGTGTCCGCGGCGACGTCGGTGAACGGGGTGGCGACCGGTACCGGGTCAACCGGCGGGTCGACCGGTGCCGGATCCACCGTGGGCTCGGCAGGCGAAAGGCGTCCGGCGATAATGAACTGGTCGGTTTCGCCTAGGACGACCGCGGTGTACAGGCCCGCCGGATCCGCTCCGGTCAGAGCCACTTCCTGATGGCCGGCATGGACCACAGCGGGATCCAGGGCGGTCGTCACGGCCGGCAGATTGCCGTTGACGGTGTACGTCTCCGTGTAGACCGGGGTGGCGCCGTTGGTATCGACGGCGATGTACTTCAGGACCGTCTCGACAGTCGGATTGCCGGGGTTGCCGTTGCCGGGGTTGCCGTTGCCGGGGCCAGCCGGGTCGGCGGGGTCGATGGGCGGGTCGACGGGGGCGGGCACGCCAACCGTTACGAGTGCGCCGTGTGCCGGGTTTCCGGCGGCCGGTGCCCATTCGGTGCCGTTGGTGACGTTGCCTTCGGCGTCCACGGCCGGGTCCGTGCTGTCAATGGTGTAGACGAGCTTGGATTCGGCCGGGAAGGAGGACTGGATCTTGACCTGCTGCGGTGAAGCGTACAGGCCGCCGGGAATGTTGACGCCGGCCTTCAGTTTGGCGATCTTGCCCTGGATCGTGAACAGGTCCGTCTGAACGGACTTCACACCGGGTCCGCCCGCGTTCGGTCCTTCGATCCGGAAGACGTTGGTGCCGTAGGGGCTGCCGGTGACCGTGGTGGGTGTGACGCCGTCGCCGAAGGAGCCTCCGGCGAATCCGGGAAGACCAGGAGACTCCGGTGTTGTCATTTCCGACACCGGTGCGGGAACTGTAGGGAGCTGTTCTAGATACAGGAGAGCCCGCCTATCCCACTTACCGGCTGGCTTTTCCCGATGGGAGGAACGGCAGATCCCTGAACCGGGCCCGTCACTTCTTGGCACGATGGATCAGGCTCCCACTCCCCTCAAGGGTGGGAGCCCGATCCATCTCGGTGTCCGAACCGTTCAAGATAGGAACACCCCCCAGCGTGAGTGACACATCCTGTAATCACCTTGGAAAGCAACACGCCCTGAACGGTCATTGCGACTGTCTTAGGACAGGGGCCAGAAACCGATTGCGGAATCAAAGCGGTCATGAAGCGCAGTTCGCGGGTTTCGACGGCCGCGATACTCAAGCCGGTTGTTCCCTGCAGGATGTCCGCACCATCCCGGGGTTCACCGTTTCTCGCTCCCGCAACCACAGTACCCGCTACGGCCGCACGACAGCCTTGAGCGCGCCCGGACGCGACCCCGCCTCCAGGGCGGCAGCGACGTCGTCGAGCCCGTGGTGCGAGGTGACCAGGCCGTCCAGGTCCACCAGCCCCTGCGCCGCCAGGGTGATCGCCGTCGGCCAGGTGTTGGCGTACCGGAAGGTGCCGGTGATGGCCAGCTCGCGGTTCTGCACCAGCGGCACCGGCAGGGCGATGGTGTCCGCGCCCATGCCCACCAGCACGCACCGGCCGCGGGGTGCCAGGCGCACCAGGCCGGACAGCACCGCAGCCTCGGCACCGGTGGCGTCGATGAAGACGTCGTAGCCCGAGCCCCCGCCGGGAGCCGGAGCGTCGGCGGCTGTAAAGGAGTGCCGCGCCCCGTACTTCGTGGCTAGCTCCAGCCGCTCCGCCCGGACATCCGTCAATGTCACCTCCGCACCGGCAAGGTGGCAGACCTGCGAGACCAGCAGTCCGATCGGCCCGGCGCCGGCCACCAGCACCTTGGCGCCCAGCTGCACCTGCCCGGCAGAGCGGGCGGCCAGAGCGACGCTCAGCGGCTCCAGCAGTGCGGCGGCATCGTCGGACACCGAATCCGGCACCGGGTGGCAGAACGCGGCGGGATGGACTGCGTATTCGGAGAAGACACCGTCCACCGGCGGGGTGGCAAAGAAGCGGACGTTGGGATCCAGGTTGTAGCAGCCGGCCAGGCTCTCGGCGGACAGCGGATCGGGGATGCCCGGTTCCAGCGAGACCCGCTGGCCGACATGGCGGCCGGTGACGCCGTCCCCGAGCGCAACGATCTCGCCGGAGGGCTCGTGTCCCAGCACCAGCGGCTGTTCGACGATGAACGTGCCGATCCGGCCCTCGCGGTAATAGTGCGTGTCCGAGCCGCAGACCCCCACAGACCGGATCCGGACTAGGACCTCCCCGGGCCCGGGACGCGGAATGGTGCGGTCCTCGAGGCGCAGTTTGCCGGGGCCGTGGAGGACGGAGACCTGCATGGTTCCGGGAGTGCTCATGAATTGCTCCGCTCATTTGAGTAGATACTGCTGCTCAAATGATATAGGCCGGTTGTGGCTCAGGCCACATCTATGCCCGACCCGGTGTGAAAGCGCACACTGGAAAGAGACACACGAGCCAACAGGGGAGCCAGCCATGTGCCGCAACATCCATACGCTTCACAACTTCGAACCGGCCGCCACCAGCGAAGAGGTCCGGGCCGCCGCGCTGCAGTATGTCCGCAAGATCAGCGGCACCACCAAGCCGTCCAAGGCGAACGAGGAGGCCTTCAACCGGGCGGTCCACGAAATCGCGCATGCCACCCAGCACCTGCTGGACACGCTGGTGACCACCGCCCCGCCGAAGAACCGCGAGGAGGAGGCTGCCAAGGCGAAGGCGCGTTCGGCCGCCCGGTTCGCCCAGGTGGGCTGACTCAGGTACGACGGCGGTGGGCCGGGTGCGCAGCCCGGCCCACCGCCGTCGTACCTGCCGGTTACAGCAGTCCCTGGGAGCCGGCTTCGGCCTGCTCGGTCCCCGGCCCGACACCGTTGTTGGCGATGGCCTCCGGCGACATCCACAGCAGTTCCCAGACGTGCCCGTCCGGGTCGGCAATGGACGCGCCGTACATGCCCGGCATCTGCTCCTTGGCCGGCACGTACACGCTGCCGCCGCTGGCTTCCGCCTTGGCGACGAAGGCGTCGACCTCCCCGGCGGAGCTGCAGCTGAGGCAGTTGAGGACCTCCTTGGCGGCGGAGCCCAGATGGGCCGAACCGCCCTCCGGGAGGAAGCCCTCATAGAAGTCCTTCCGCAGCAGCATAACGACGATCTCGTTGGAGACGACGACCGCGGTGCACTCGTCGCTGCTGAAGGCCGGGTTCTTGGCGAAACCGAGGCCCAGGTAAAAGTCCTCGGCCTTCTTCAGGTCGGCGACGGGCAGGTTGGGGAAAATCATGCGGTTCATTGGGCGGTCCTTTGCTTGGCGTGGGGGTAGGCTGCTCGGACACCGACCGAACATAGCCCTTGTTCACGAATACACCCGGCCTCATGCCACCACAATGGGATGAGCCGAAAAACTTTGCCCTCAGGAGAGGACCGGGCCTCATGCCGCACCTTGACGCCTCGCTGCCGCTGGACACCCTGCCGCAGATGCTGCTCGACGTCCCCACGATGGAGCGGAACATCGCAGTCAAGGAGGCGTGGGCGTGCGCTCACGGCATGGTGCTGGCCCCGCACATCAAGACCACCATGACCCGGCAGATCGTTCAGCGGCAGCTGCCCGGCGCGTGGGGCGTCACGGTCGCGACGCCGGCGCAGGCGCTGCAGGCGGCCGCGTGGGGCGCAGAGCGGATCCTGATGGCCAATGAGGTGGTCTTCCGCCCGCACCTGCGCCAGCTGCGCCACTTGCTGGCGGGGTCTGAGTCGCTGCAGATCTACTGCCTGGCCGATTCCGCCGCCGGCGTGCGGATCATGGCAGAGGAGTTCGACGGCGCGTCCCGGCCGCTGCGGGTGCTCGTGGACGTCGGCACTCCGGGCGGCCGCACCGGCATCCGTTCCGCAGACGAGGCGCCGCCGCTGGCCCGGCGGATCGCCGGGGCGTCCGGGCTGCTGTTGGCGGGAGTCAGCGCGTACGAAGGCGTGGCCCCGAACCTGCGGACCGCGGACAACCTGGCGCGGGTGGACGCGCACTGCCGGCAGGCCCGGGAGGTGTTCGACGGCCTGCGGCCGCTGGTTGAGGCGGACCTGCCGGAAACCGAAGCGCCGGTCTTCACCATCGGCGGCTCGGCGTTCCAGGACCGGGCGGCCCTGTTCCTGCCCACCGGCCCGGCGGTCAATGTGCTGCGCTCCGGCTGCTATGTGGTGCACGACCACGGCACCTACGCGGAGGTCTCCCCGGTGGAGGGGCTGGCCCCCGCGGCGGTGGTACGCGCCCTGGTGATCTCGGCGCCGGAGCCGGGGCGGGTGGTGCTGAACGCGGGCAAGCGGGAGCTGGCGTACGACGCCGGCCTGCCGATGATCGTCGCCTGTCACCGGAACGGGGTGGAGCTGTCCGGGACGGTGCCGTCCAGGGCCGTGCCGTCCGGTTGTGGCGGCACCGTGGCAAAGCTCTTCGACCACCATGCGGTGGTCGACGACGTCGCCGGTCTGGAGGTCGGGGATACCGTGGATCTGGGGATCTCCCACCCGTGTTCGCTGTTCGACCGCTGGCGCGACATCGTGGCCGTCAACGGCGCCGCAACCGAAACCTGGCACCCCGTTTTCTAGGCCCAACCCTTCGCCCCTCCCGGCCCCCATCGCCGAAACCTCAGTTTTTGCTGGATTCAGGGGCCAAACCCGGTAAAAACTGAGGTTTCGCGGGAAATGTTCCTATAGACAAGTCCTCATTGCTGGCGCAGGGTTAGACCGCTACCAGGAAGCAGGATTTCTTGCCTGAGAGGATGGCCAAGATGACTGATGCTGATGCCGAAACGGCGGCCCGCTGGGCTAAGGTTACGAGGATCGCTGAGGGGATCACCGATTATGGCATCGGTAGGGCCGTTCGGGCGTACTTCCTGCTGTACCTGCCCGTCGGTGTCATCGTCCTGACCGGCATTGGTTTCCTCATCTCGGTACTCATCTTCGGGAACATCCGGGAGCAGTGGCCCCTGCCTCTGGTCATGGGCCTTTTCCTCTCGTCCATGGGAACCCTGGTCGGGGGCCTCGTGTATGCCAGCAAACGGGTGAATCCACAGGTGCGCCCGCAACGGTCGGGGGCACTGATCTGGCTGGAGAAGTATGAGCAGAAGAAGATCCGGAAACAGATTTACGGTCGAATCCCTCCGGTGCAGGAACAGTTGGCCGTTGCCCGCGGCGCGGCTGTTCAGATCCGGCAAAGCCTTGCCCTGCAATTGCTGATCGCACCGGGATATATGCTCATGGCTGCAGGACAGCTGTTGAACGCTCCGGACAGCTTTCTGAACGCCATATGGATTTCGCTTTTCGGGATCTTCCTCGCTGTGTACGTCATGACCATCTGGCAGTTTCATCAAACGGGCCGGTTCCTGGAACGCACTGCAGCTTCCGTCCACACCGAAGCGCCTTAGATCTGTGAGAGGACGGCCGGTTTGTTGGCACACCCGGCACCCGTCAGCGGGTTGTTTCTTCTGCCGCCGTCGTTGTCTTGGTGTTCGCCGTGGTGCGTTCGGTTGCTGCCCAACTGGCGAGCAGTTTCAGTTGGTCCTCGGACGCGCTGCCTGGTTCGGCGGTGTAAGCCGTCAGAGTGTGAACCGTCTGGAAGGACGTGGGCAGCTGCAAGGAGTAGTAGGTGAGTTCCAGCGCGCCGACGTCGGGGTGGTGGAACCGTTTGACCCCACCGTGGTGCAAACGGACGTTGTGCTGAGCCCAGCGCGTGCTGAACTCCGGGCTGAGGGTAGACAGTTCGCCGATCAGATCACGCAGCACTTTGTCGTGGGGGTGCCGGCCTGCTTCGGCGCGCAGCAGCGCGGCGGTGGAGTCAGCGGCAGCGTCCCAGTCGGCGTAAAAGTCGTGAGAGGCCGGGTCGAGGAAGTTGTACCTGGCGAAGCTGGCCTGACCGGTATCAGAGACGGAAACGCCGGTGAACATGCCCGAGTACATGGCCCGGCCCAGCGAGTTGGCTGCGACTATCTCCAGCCGGCCGTTGTTCACGAATGCCGCCGACAGTGTCATCGAGTCCAGCAGCCACTGCACGCTGGGCGGGATATCAGGTGCCCTGCGGCGACGCGGCGAGCGGGCGGCTGGGCGGGCGGCTGGGCGGGCGGATCGAGCCAGGGCGAACAGGTAGGTGCGCTCCTCCTCATCCAGATGCAGCGCTTTCGCCACTGCCTCCAGGACGTCTTCGGAGACGCCGCTGATGTGTCCCTTCTCCAGCCGGGTGTACCACTCAGTACTCACCCCGGCCAGCACGGCGACCTCTTCACGGCGCAGCCCGGCCACCCGTCGGCGCCCGCCGCCGGCGGGCAGCCCAACCTGCTCCGGAGTCAGCCGGGCACGTCGGGTGACCAGGAAGTCACGGATATCGGAGCGGTTGTCCACATCTCCATGGTAGGAGTTCCTGTCGAGGAAGGGAGGTTGTACGTGTACCCCCATAAACTCGACCTCCCGCACGGGTGAAAAGCCCGGTTGAATGGTGCATGACCATAGGCAAAGCCTCCCGATCCCGGGCCCGACTCGGTTCCGGACTTCCCTACATGAACAGGAGCACCCATGCGTGGAGTAGTTATGCACACCGCTGGCGACGTGCGCGTCGAGGAACGTGAAGACCCGAAGCTCATCGAGCCCACGGACGCGATCATCCGGCTGACAGCGACCTGCATCTGCGGATCCGATCTGTGGCCCTACCGGGGTATCGAACCGGCCGACCACCAGGTGATGGGGCACGAGTACGTCGGCGTCGTTGAGGAGACCGGCGCGGACGTGAAGAACGTCAAGGTCGGCGACTTCGTCGTCGGCTCGTTCGTGATCTCGGACAACACCTGCGAAATCTGCCAGGCCGGATTCCAGTCCAAGTGCGTGCACGCTGAGTTCGTGTCGCAGACGATCGGCACCCAGGCGGAGAAGGCCCGCATCCCGTACGCGGACGGCACCCTCGTTCCCACGCCCGGTCAGCCGGATGAGGATCTCATCCCGTCATTGCTGGCCGCCTCCGACGTGCTCGGCACCGGCTGGTTCGCCGCCACTGCCGCACAGGCCGGTCCCGGCAAGACCGTCGCCGTCGTCGGCGATGGAGCGGTCGGCCTGATGGCCGTCCTCGCGTCGAAGCAGATGGGAGCCGAACGGATCATCGCCATGTCCCGTCACAAGGACAGGCAGGAGCTGGCCCGCTACTACGGCGCCACCGACATCGTGGAAGAGCGCGGCGAGGAAGGCGTTGCGAAGATCAAGGAACTCACCAACGGACTCGGCGCTCACTCGGTCGTCGAGGCCGTCGGCACCCAGGAATCGTTCATGCAGGCTGTGGGCGCCACGCGTGGCGGAGGACATCTCGGATACGTCGGGGTCAACTACGATGTGACGATCCCGGGCATCGAGCTGTTCTTTGCCTGCATCCACACCCTCGGTGGTCCCGCTCCCGTGCGCCGGTTCCTGCCGGATCTGATCCAGCTGATCCTGGACCGCAAGATCAACCCGGGCAAGGTCTTCGATCTCGAATTGCCGCTTGAACAGGCTCCCGAGGGTTACAAGGCGATGGACGAGCGCCGCGCCGTAAAGGTCCTGCTGCGTCCGTGATGCCTGCTGCCGCACGAGGGAGCGTCTTATTTCAAGTGGTCCACCAGCTGCGCCGCGATGCCCGTGTAGGTCGCCGGGGTCAGCTCCAGCAGACGCTGCTCGGCCTCCGCGGACAGGCCCAGGCCGGAGACGAACTCCTTCATCCGGGCTGCATCCACGCGGTGGCCGCGGGTCAGGTCCTTGAGCCGCTCATACGGATTCTCCATGCCCGGCGTTCCGGCGATGGCTTCGGCGCGCATGACCATCTGGATGGCCTCGCCCAGCACCTCCCAGTTGGTGTCCAGGTCCTGGGCGAGCACATCCTCCGCGACGTCCAGGTTGGCCAGGCCGCGGGTGACATTGGAGATCGCCAGCAGGGAGTGGCCGAAGGCGACGCCGATGTTGCGCTGCGAAGAGGAGTCGGTAAGGTCGCGCTGCCAGCGGGAGGTCACCAGGGTCGCGGCCAGCGTATCCAGCAGCGAGCAGGAGATCTCCAGGTTCGCCTCGGCGTTCTCGAAGCGGATCGGGTTGACCTTGTGCGGCATGGTGGAGGATCCGGTGGCGCCAGCCACCGGGATCTGCCGGAAGTAGCCGATCGAAATGTAGCTCCACACGTCCGTGCAGAAGTTGTGCAGGATGCGGTTGAACCGGGCCACGTCCGCGTACAGCTCCGCCTGCCAGTCGTGGGATTCGATCTGCGTGGTCAGCGGGTTCCAGGTCAGCCCCAGCCCCTCCACGAAGCTCTTCGATACGGCCTGCCAGTCGGCGGAGGGAACCGAGGCGTAGTGCGCCGCGTAGGTGCCGGTGGCGCCGTTGATCTTGCCCAGGTATTCGGTCTTCGCGATCCGGGAAAGCTGGCGCTCCAGCCGGTGCGCGACGACGGCCAGCTCCTTGCCCAGCGTGGTGGGGGTAGCCGGCTGCCCGTGGGTGCGGGAGAGCATCGGTACCTCACGCGTGGATTCAGCGAGCTTGACAATGTCCGCCACCAGGTGTCGGGCGGCGGGTAGCCAGACGTGCTCCACCGCGCCCTTGACGCCGAGCGCGTAGGAGAGGTTGTTGATGTCCTCGCTGGTGCAGCCGAAGTGCACCATGGCGGTCAGGTTCGCAATACCGATATCCGCCAGCCGCCGGCCGATGTAGTACTCCACGGCCTTCACATCGTGGACGGTGACCTTCTCGATCTCCGCCAGTTCATGGACGGCGTTGCCGTCGAAGTGCTTGACGATGTCCCGCAGTTTCTGCTTCTGCCCCTTGCTGAGCGGTGCTGTGCCCGGCAGGACGGAGTGGTCGGCGAGGTGGATCAGCCACTCCACTTCCACATGCGTGCGGTCGCGGTTCAGTGCCGCCTCGGATAGGTAGTCCACCAGCGGCGCCACCGCCGAATGATAGCGGCCGTCGAGTGGCCCGAGGGCGATTGCGGGGGAAACGGAGGTCAGCGCGGTGCGCCCATCGGAAAGCAGGTGTGCGGAATCAGCCATGTTCCCCATTGTTCCCCATTGTTCCGCGATGTTCCCTACCGACTCCCTCTAAAGTTCCCTATCTACTCCTGCACACCGCCAAGTACGACGGCGGCAGTCCACAAAGCACGCAGGTCGCCTTCAGCCGCCTCCCGGCCGCGGTCTACCGTCGATGGACACGGATGCCGGACCGGCTTCCAGTCGCAACCCAGGCAACGAACCCTGGCCAAGAACCCAGGCAAAGGAGGACATGGTGACCGGATCGGGAAGCCCGCATTTCACCGGCGGGTTCTGCGGAACGCCGGGCTACGAGGCAGAACAGGCCGGCGGAGAAATCACGGCGCTGGCCGGAACGGTGGACGGCATCGCGGACAGCCTCGGTGCCGCCGCGGCGGTGGAATGGGATTCCGCGGCGGCGGACATCTTCCGGGACCGGGTCGGCGACCGGCAGACGCAGCTGCGCGGCGCCGCGTCCCAGCTGCGGGGCGCGGCCGCCACGGCCCAGACCCACGCCGAGGCGGTTCACAGTGTCGAGCTTGCCGAGGGCGGCCTGTGATGTCCGGGGACCAACTGCATGTCCGCGGCGGCCACGGCGGCACCCGCTTCGGCTGGGACCAGCTGCTGCTGGCCGCCGCGCTGCTGGACGGCTAGGCCGGCGACATCCACCCCGTCACCCGGCGGATTGTGGAACTGGGCGTGATCCTGGGCCCCGGTGCCGCGCTGTCCCCGCCGACGCACTATGCGCTGAGCACGGACCTTGAGGACGCCAGACGATCCCTGATGGCCGCCATGGTGGAGCTGCAGATCCTGGCGGACCTGGTGCGGATCAGCCACGAGACCTACTTCGCCGCGGACTCCTACCTGGATGAACAGGTACATCTGGCCAAGAGCCAGGTGGCGCATTCCGCGGGCGGCCACCTGGGCCTGGCGCTGGCACCCCTCAATCCGCTGGCCATGGCCGGAACCGTGGGCTTGCAGGCCGGGGGAGGACTGCTCTATGCAGAGGCGGTCGGCTACCGCGGGGCCACCGAGGATGCGATCAATGTCTCCCCGGAGTATGCCGGCGGCCTGATCGGCCTGCCGCCGGGGATGCTGAATTCACGTCTGCAGACCGCGGACAAGGGCGGTTCCGCCGAGCGGCCGCTGGCCCTCAGCTATGCCACCTGGGTCCGCGCTGCCGGAACGCTGACGGGAATGACCGATTCCGGCCGGTTGGATTTCCGCCACGTATCCTCCATCCCGGCCGGTGCGGACACCGGCAGCGCACTGCGGCGGACCCCCAACACGGTCAGCGACATGATGTCCGGAGTGCACAACGCCTACACGGCGCCGGATGAGGTCAAGATCCGGGAAGTGGAGACCATGGAGGGCCGGAAAGTCTGGATCGTGGACATTCCCGGAACGCAGGACTGGAGCCCCGATTCGGCCAGCGTCTACGACGTCGAAGGCGCCGTGGGCGGCCTGGCGCTCGCCGAAGGCCCAGCCGGGGCGGCTGCGGATACCGGGCAGGATACGGCGGCGCTGGCGGAGGAGCAGCGGCAGGCGACGCTGGTCATGGAACTGGTGCAGCAGGCCATGGCGGACGCAGGCGTCGCCGCCGACGAGGCCGTGATCCTCAACGGCCACAGCGCCGGCGGTATCCACGCCGCTCGCCAGCGACCCGGCCTTCCTCGCCCGGTACGACGTGCAGTTCCTGCACGTCGCCGGTGCGCCAATCGCCCATTTCGACGTCGGCAGCAACGTCAAGGTGCTGGCGCTTGAGCACGTCGACGACGTCCCTTCCGGTCTGGACGGTGCAGCCAACCCGGACCTGCCCAACTGGACGACCGTGACGTCCACCGCCGGGACCAATGAGCTGGTGGATCCGGCAGCGCGGGTAGGCCAGGCGCATGACATCGGCCGCTATGTGGAACAGGCCGGCCAGGTGGATCAGCTGGGGCAACTGTCGGCGGCCGCCCAGCCCGGACATATCTCCGCAGCAGCCCACACCGCCGCGCTCGCCGCGGTTATTCCCTCGGTTGCGAAGGTCACCGTCCACACGTACCGCGGCACGGATGCTGTCTATCCCAGGGCAGACCGACGCCGGGTTCCCGCACCGCCGCTGACCGCACCGACCTCCACCGTGGGGCCCCGGATCGTCGCTCCGCGGACCGCTGGGCCGCTGAGGGTGGGGCTGCCGCGGTTGCAGGCTCCGCCGTCAGTGGCTCCGCCGCCTTCGTGACCGCACGACAGGGAGCCCAAATCCGGACGGAGTCCTGAAGCTGGCGCCCTAGGCGGGGAGGAGCCAGCTGGTGCTGGGCACTTCCGAAGTTTTGTCCAGCGCCTGGGAGAGCAGATTGCGGTCTTCACCGGTGAGCCGGTCCTGTTCCTGGCGCTGGTATTCGCGCCAGGACGGGAGGGTGTAGATCTCGGTAAACCGGGTGCCGTCTTCGGCGGAGCGAAGGAGTTTCCAGTCGGTGGCGCCGGTGCGCAGCCGTGAGAGGCGGACCTGTGTCATGGCGGCGGTGAACTCTTCGGCCTGGCCAGGGGCTGACTTGTAGGTGACGAGGATGGTGACCGGTCCGGCGCCGGGCTCGGGCGTGGCTGTTTGGCTGCCGGCGTCCTGCGGGGTCCGGGCTACGGTGCGGTCCAGTTGGCCGGTGCCGGGAAGCAGGGGCCAGATGGTGATGCTGGCGGCGGTGAGCACGAGCAGGATGGCGCTGGCGGCCAGTGTCGGTGCGTAGCCGATGGCGGTCGCCAGGGCTCCCCAGAGGAAGGCTCCGATGGCCTGGGTGCCCATCATGACAAAGAGATAGGTGGACAGGCCGCGGGCACGTACCCAGTGCGGCAGGGTCAGCTGCATCACCGAACTGAAAGTGGACAGGCTGCCGATCCAGGCGGCACCGGCGATGACCATCAGGACGGCCACGGCAGCGGGCGGCAGGTAGCCGGCGGCTGCCGTACCCGCAGCGAATAGCAGCGCGGAGAGGGCCAGCACGGTGTTGTGGGTGGCACGGGCACGGATCCGGGGCAGGGCCACGACCCCGAGCAGGGCGCCGGCTCCGAGTGCGCCCAGCAGCAGGCCGTAGCCGGCCGGCCCCATGTTGAGGTGTCCGTCCGCGGCAACGGGCAGCAGGGCCCACAGGGCCCCGGCGGGCGTGGTGAACAGGGCGGTGCGCAGCAGGATCCGTTTGATCCTGGGGGCGGAGCGGATGTACCGGAGCCCGGAGGCCAGTGCTTCGCTGACGCTTTCCCGCCCGGTGGTATCCCGGTCGGGGCTGCGCCAGAAATACACGGCCGCGGCCGCGGCGATGAAGGACAGGGCATTGAGCCCGAACACGAAGGCAGGGCCGGCCCAGGCGACCAGCACTCCGGCTGCGGCCGGCCCGACAGCCCGGGCGGCGTTGACCGTCACACCGCCCAGGGCCGCGGCCGACTGGATCTCGGCGCGCGGAACCAGGTCCGGCTGGATCGCTTGCCAGGCAGGTCCGCTCAGGGCGACACCGGCGCCGATGAGGAACGTATAGACCAGCAGGGAGGCCGGATCCAGCAGGCCCGCCACTGCGCTGACGGTCAGGGCCGCGGCGGCCAGGGCGGCGAAGATGTTGGTGCCGATGATCAGCCGGCGCCGGTCGAAGGCGTCCGCCAGCACCCCTGCCATCAGGGACAGCAGCAGGGCCGGTGCCATGTTGGCCGTCTGCACCAGGGCCACGATGGTGGGGCTGGCATCGGCTTCCACCAGATACCACTGGGCACCGACGGTCTGCATCCAGGACCCCACGTTGGAGCCCAGCTGCGCGAGCCACAGGATGAGGAAGGCGCGGCGGCGAAGCGGCGCCCAGGGCGATTCGACGGCAGGCGGTTCCACGTTGGGTCCTTCCGGATGCGGGATGTTTGCTGAAGATCTCCGGGGCACGCCTAGAAGGCCCCGGACGGGGGCGCCCCACGCGGGGCGCCCCCGTCGGCGCTTAGGCCTGGCGGGTGAGCCAGTCCTTGGCGGCGGCCAGGTCGGTGTGGGTGATGCCGTGGCCTCCGGGGCGAAGGACCTGCTCGGTCTGCGCATCGGCCCGGTTCAGTGCGGTCACCAGTTGGCTGATGCTGGCCAGCGGGGCCATGGGATCGGTGTCACCGTTCAGGACCAGGATCCGGCTGCCGGTCAGGTCAGCGGCGGTGTCCCGTTCTCCGAGCGGGTACATGCCGGAGAAGGCGATGACCCGGTCCAGGTTCTGCGGGTGCAGCAGGGCGGTGGCCAGGGCGATGTTGGCGCCGTTGGAGAAGCCGACGGCGATCAGCCGGCGGTCCCGGATCCCGTAGTATTCGACGGCGGCGTCGATGAAGCCGGCCAGCTGCCCGGCGCGGGCGGTGACGTCGTCGACGTCGAACACGCCCTCCGCGTGGCGGCGGAACCAGCGCAGCATGCCGTGTTCGGCAACCTTTCCCCGGGGTGCGAGCACCCCGGCGTCCGGATCCAGCTCGGTGGCCAGTGCGGCGATGTCCTGTTCATTGCTGCCGGTGCCGTGCAGCATCAGCAGCACCGGGGCGTCCGGGCTGCTGCCGGGGCGGTAGAGGTGCGGCCAGCCGGTGACCGTATCGGTTGCAGTGCCCATCGGGTGCCTCCCCTACCGTACGGCCGCAGCCGGGTTGTTCTCGGCCGGCAGCTGGATCCGGGCCACCGAGGCCTCGATGTCCTCGCGGGTGGGCTCGAGCCACGGCGGCAGCTTCAGGGAGCGTCCCAGTTCCAGCAGCGGCTCGTCCACGTCGAAGCCGGGAGTGTCGGTGGCAATCTCGAACAGCACACCACCGGGCTCACGGAAGTAGATGGAGGTGAAGTACTGGCGGTCCAGGATGGCAGTGACCCGGTAGCCGCGCCCGGAAAGTTCCTGCCGCCATTGTTCCTGGGTTGCGGTGTCCGGGACCCGGAAGGCGATGTGGTGGACGGTGCCGCCAGCGGTCAGTCCGCGCTCGGCGGCCGGATCAGCGATGACATCGACAATGTTCCCCGCCCCGCCGGCGCCGGCGGCCAGCCGGGTGCGGTTGCCGGCCTCGCCCACGATCCGCAGCCCCAGATCCTCCGTCAGCACGGCCAGGGTTTGCTCCGCATCCCTGACGGTCAGCACCGAGGAGTGCTGACCGCGCACCGCGTACTGGGCCGGCACCGAGGCCGAATCCCACGGGTTGCGCGGATCAGCGGTCGAGGAGGCGACCAGGTCCAGTTGCAGGCCGTCGGGGTCCCGCAGCGACAGGCGTTCCTCGTCGGCCGAGACGCGGGTGATCTGCGATTCCACCCCCAGGGCCCTGAAGTGGTTCCGCCACCAGCCCAGCGTCCCTTCCGGGACCGAGAACGCGGTGGAGGTGGACTGCCCGGAGCCGATGCGGCCGGCGGCGACTCCGCCCCAGGGGAAGAACGTCATCAGGGTACCGGGCCGTCCGGCCTCGTCCCCGTAGTACAGGTGGTAGGTGGACGGGTCGTCGAAGTTGACGGTCTTCTTGACCAGCCGCAGGCCCAGGCCCTGGATGTAGAAGTCGATGTTGGCCTGCGGGTCACCGGCAATGGCGGTGACGTGGTGCAGACCCGAAGTGTTCGCGGTCATGGTAATCCCTCCCGGGGTTCGGTCCCAGCCGGTCGAGGTTCCAACCGGACGTGATGTTCATGCAAACACATCTTTCCAGACAATTATTTCCTAGCAAAGTTTAATGGGCGTCCGCGGTCTGTGCAGGGGAAATTATTTTCTGGAAAGAAGCTTGCTAGAAAGTGTATACTGGGGGCGGAAAGGACTGTTATGACCACTTACCGCTCCCGAAACGCCGACAAACAGGATCTGGATGCAGTAACGCAATGGGGTCTTGTGATTGAAGGCTTCCAGCTGACGAACAAGAAGCTGCATAGCGCCATCGCCGCCGCCTTCACCCTCGACCCCGCTGAGGCGGAAACCATGCTGAGGCTGGGCCGTAGTCCGAAATGCCGGATGCCCATGGCCGCCTTGGCGCGGGAGGCGGCATTCAGCAGTGGAGGCTTTACGAAAATTGCCGATCGACTGGCCAAGCGGGATCTGGTGCAGCGCACCCCTTGTGTCGATGACCGCCGTGTGACGTATCTGGAGTTGAGTGCTCAGGGGCGAGAGGTTGCGGAGGAGCTGCGCTGCCTGGTTGCGGACATTGTCCGCTCCACCTATATCGATGTCCTCGGTGCTGAACGTGCCGCGATGGTCGCCGAAGCTATGGCTGAACTCCGGGAGGCCCATCGGGATTCATAGGAGCCTGCCGGGTTGCGTGGCGGGATGCATCCCGCCTCCGAGAATATACATTGCGCCGGGACATGTTCGGGGCACTTGGGTCTGAAGAGGCCTGGGTGCCCCGACGTCTTTTAAGGCCCACTGGGGAGCTCGCGAGGGGGCCGTGACACCTTGGGACTGGCTGGAAAATCCTGCCGGGTCCTCGTGTGGGTTCCCTGCAGTGCTTCCTTCCGATACTTCTTTCTAGCAAACCTCTGATTTGGAAATAGTTTGCCAGCAAGGTAAGTTGTATTCATCGGGTCCCGGACAGGGCCGGAGCGCAAGGCTTCGGAACAGGGGCCTGCGGACCGGAAGGCCCGTGTACGTCATTCGTGACATCGGATTGGAGGTGGGTGTAATGCCCACAATGCCTGTGGCAGGGATTGTTCCCGGAACAGATGTGGAACAGCCTGCGGACATCGTCGTAAGAAACGCCAAAATCTATACTGGGGACTTGGCGCGTCCGGCGGCCACCGCCGTGGCCGTGAAGGACGGCAAGGTCGCCGTTGTCGGTGATGATGCGGACATCCTGAAGGTGACCGGCCCCGGCACCCGGATTGTCGATGCCCAGAACCGCCGGGTCATCCCCGGGTTGAACGATTCACACCTGCACGTGATCCGCGGCGGACTGAACTACGTGCTGGAACTGCGGTGGGACGGTGTCCCGACGCTGAAGATGGCCCTGCAGATGCTGCGCGAGCAGGTCGGGCGCACCCCCAAGGGCCAGTGGGTGAGGGTGGTCGGCGGCTTCAACAAGGAGCAGTTCGCCGAGAAGCGCCTGCCCACAGTCGCTGAACTGAACGAGGCGGCCCCGGATACCCCGGTCTTCGTGCTCAACCTGTACCAGTCGGCCCTGCTGAACCGGGCGGCGGTCAAGGCCGCCGGCTACACCAGGGACAGCGCCGGCTTCAAGGGCGGACAGATCGTGACCGGCCGGGACGGGGAACCGACCGGCATGCTGCTGGCCGCCCCGAGCGCGCTGATCCTGTACTCGACGCTGGCCAAGGCGCCTGTGCTGGAGGACCCGGAGGAGAAGAAGAACTCCACCCGGCAGTACCTGCGGGAGCTGAACCGGTTCGGGCTGACCTCGGCGATCGACGCCGCCGGCGGATTCCAGAACTTCCCGGACAACTACGGCACGGTGATGGAGCTGGCCAACGAGGGCAACCTCTCGGTGCGCATCGCCTACCACCTCTTCCCCCAGACCGTGGGACAGGAGCTCGATGACCTGAAGCGCTGGGTCGGCATGATCAAGCCCGGCGACGGGGACGAGTACCTGCGCCTGAACGGTGCCGGCGAGAACCTGACCTGGGCGGCGGCGGACTTCGAGAACTTCTCCCAGCCGCGCCCGGAACTGGCCTCCGACTACGAGGTCGAGTTTGAAAAGGCCGTGCGCCTGATGCTCGAGAACGGCTGGGGCTTCCGCCTGCACGCCACCTACAACGAGACCATCGAACGCGACCTGGCCGTCTTTGAGAAGCTGGCAGCCGAGGGCCTGTTCCCCGGCAACAGCCGCTGGCTGTTCGACCACGCCGAAACCATCAGCCCGGCCAGCCTGGACCGGGTCGCCGCCCTGGGCGGTGCGCTCTCGGTCCAGAACCGCATGTCCTTCCAGGGCGAGGCGTTTGTGGAGCGCTACGGCGCCGGCGCGGCGGCCGAAGCCCCGCCGATCCGCCGGATGCTCGACCGCGGCCTGACCGTCGGCGCCGGCACGGACGCCACCCGGGTCTCCTCCTACAACCCGTGGGTGGCCCTGCACTGGCTGGTGTCCGGACGGACCGTGGGGGACACCCTTATCTACCCGCCCGAAAACCGGGTCTCCCGCGAGCAGGCCCTGGAAATGTACACCGTCGCCGGGGCCAAGCTCTCCGGTGAGGACCACGTCAAGGGCATCCTGCGCGAAGGCTTCTACGGTGACCTGAGCATCCTCTCGGATGACTTCCTCACCGTGGAGGAGCGGGACATCCCGCACATCGAGTCGCTGCTGACCCTGGTCGGCGGGCGGATCGTCTACGCGGCCGGCGACTACGAGGGCCAGGACGAGCAGCTGCCGCCCATCAGCCCGCTGTGGAGCCCGGTGGCCCGTTTCGGCGGCTACCAGGCCACCGCCAAGCCCTCCAGCACCGGCGGCCGGCAGGCCGAACTGCTCGCCCAGGCCGCCGCCGAATCCGAACAGCAGCGCCAGTGGCAGATCGCCCGCGGCGGCGCCGCCCCCATGGTGTCCTCCGACGCCTTCGAAACCCACAGCCACTAAACCGCATCCACCAGAACCACTGAGCCCATGACCAGAAAAAGCCTGTTCGAAATCCTTCGCACAGTATTCACCCAGACCACAACCACCCACACCACCGGCACCAACAGCGCCGGTAACAACACCAGTAAAGGAAACAGGACAATGGGAAACGTCAACTTCGACAACGTCAAGGCCGTTCCGAGCCAGGACCTGATCACCCCTGAGAACAGTGTCTTCCTCTTCGTGGACCACCAGCCGCAGATGTTCTTCGGCGTCGGCAACGCCGACCGCCAGTCGATCATCAACGCCACCGTCGGACTGGGCAAGGCCGCCAAGGCCTTCAACGTCCCGACCGTGCTGACCACCGTGGCCGCCCAGACCTTCTCCGGCAACCTGCTGCCGGCCCTGGCCGAGGTGTTCCCGGGCCAGGAAATCATCGACCGCACCACCATGAACGCCTGGGAGGACGAGCGGGTCGTCGAAGCCATCAAGGCCACCGGACGGACCAAGATCATCCTCTCCGGCCTGTGGACCGAGGTCTGCCTGGTCCTGCCGGCGCTGTCCGCACTGGGCCAGGGCTACGAGGTCTTCGTGGTCGCCGACGCCTCCGGCGGCGTGAGCACCGAGGCGCACGACCTGGCGATCCAGCGCATGGCCGCGGCCGGCGCCGTGCCGGTGACCTGGGTCCAGGTCCTGCTCGAGCTCCAGCGCGACTGGGCCCGCGGCGAAACCTACGGCCCCGTCTCGGAGATCGTCAAGGCCCACGGCGGCGCCTACGGGCTGGGCATGCACTACGCCGGTGACTTCCTCGGCGGAAACGCCGGCTGAAGCACTGTCCGTACACCGAAACACCAGGAATGAGTGAAGGGACCGGATCATGAATGACGACGTCGGCATGCTGCTGCTGCGGGCAGTCATCGGACTGCTGATCACCGGCCACGGCGTGCAGAAAATCTCCTACCGCCTCGGCGGCAGGGGACTGCAGGGCGGCATCGACGAGTTCAGGGCCGACGGCTTCCGCGGCGGCGCCCTCACGGCGCTGGCCGCAGGCATCGGCCAGATCGGGTCCGGTCTCTTCCTCGCCCTGGGTGCGCTGACCCCGCTGGCGGCCATGGCCGCCATCGGTGTCATGACGGTCGCCGTGACCGTCAAAACCGGCAACGGGCTCTGGGTCCAGCATGACGGCTACGAATACCCGCTGGTGCTGATCACCATCGCCGCGGCCCTGGGCTTCACCGGCCCCGGCGCCTACTCCGTCGACGCCGCCCTGGGCATCGACAACCCGCCGGTATGGGCCGGCGCCGCAGCCCTGGCCGCCGGCGTGGCCGCCGGACTGCTCATGCGCCTGGTCCTCCACGACCGGACCGGCCGGCAAACCACCCGAAAGGAGCCATGAGAATGGCCCGCACACCCAAAACCGGTTACGGGGCCTCCTTCGCCATCATCGCGGCCACGTTCGCGCTGCTGACCACCGGCGGCACCCTGCCCATCCCGCTCTACACCCTCTGGGGCGCCGACTTCGGCTTCGGCGCCGAAACCACCACCTGGGTCTTCGCCATCTACGTCCTGGGCACCCTGCTGGCCCTGGTCTTCTTTGGCGGCCTCTCCGACCAGATCGGCCGCCGGCCGCTGGCCATCGCCGCGCTCGTGCTGACCATCGCCTCCACCGCCTCCTTCATCTTCGCCGCGAACGTGCCGATGCTGTTGGCCGGCCGCCTCCTCAGTGGCGTCGGCGTCGGACTGATCACCTCCGCGGCCACCGCCGCCCTGTCCGAACTCCACAAGGGACAGAACAAGGCCTTCCCGGCGATGATCTCCACCGCCGCGAACATGGGCGGGCTCGGCCTGGGCCCGCTGGCCGCCGGCCTGTTCGCCCAGTACCTGCCCGCACCCACCGTGCTGGTCTTCACCGTCTTCCTCGCCCTGGTCGCCGCGGTGACCGTGCTGACCTTCTTCGTCCCGGAAACCCACCCCCGCAGCCCGGGCCGGAAAATCAGCTGGGCACCGCGGGTCGGCGTCCCGGCCCAGGCCCGCACCGTCTACTGGAAGTCAGCGGTCGCCGTCGTCCCCACCTTCACCCTGCTCGGCCTGTTTTCCAGCCTCACGCCGCGCTTCATCGCCGAAACCCTTCAGGTTCATAACCTGGCCGTGGCCGGACTGGCGACCTTCATCCTGTTCGAAACCGGTGTCACCGCCCAGCTGCTCTTCCGCTCCCGTCCGGCCCGGAAGAACCTGCTCACCGGCCTGCCCCTGCTGATTGCGGCCCTGGCCCTGGTGCTGGCCGGATTCCTGGCCGGCAACATCATCCTCTTCGGCGCCGGCACCGTCATCGGCGGCTTCGGCGCCGGCCTGGCCTTCATGGGCGGCCTGGGCCAGCTCACCGGCGCCGTCCCGCACGAGTCCCACGCCAAGAGTGTGGCCGCGTACTTCATCGCCGCCCAGTCCGGCCTGGCCGTGCCCGTCCTGTCCATCGGCGCCCTGACCGGACCGCTCGGACTGACCGGAGCGACCGCCGCCGTCATCGGCGCCGTCATCGCCCTGGCCGCCATCGCCTGGGCCATCAACCTCCGCAAAACCCGCAGCACCGCCGGCGCGCACCACGCACCGGCCCACGCCCGGTAACCGCTCCTGCAGGCCATAGGCAGGTGCGGCGGGGAAATTCCCGCTGGACCTGCCTATTGTCCGGGCCGGTCCCCGGCCCAGGCAGCGCGGAGCAGGCCGGTGAGGTTTTCGATCGTGACCGTACGGGGGTTGGACTCGGGGATGTACGGCAGGATCAGCTCCGCCGCTTCTTTAAGATCGGTTTCGGCCAGGCCATAGTCCTTCAGCGCTGTGGGCGCGTCCAGCGCGGCCCGCAGGGTGTTAAGGCTTTCCACGGCGGCAGTGCCGCCCAGCGCGCCGGCAATCCGTTCCGCAGCTTCCGGAGCTGTGCCGGCATTGAAGGCCAGCACATAGGGCAGCACCACCGCATGGGTCTGGGCGTGCGGCAGATCGAACCGTCCGCCCAGGACATGGCAGATTTTGTGATGCATTCCCGACCCGGCACCGGCAAAGGCAACCGCCGCCAGATACGTCCCGTACAGTGCGTCCTCCCTGCCGGACAGATCCCGGGCGTCCGCCTTAATGGCCGGCAGGGCCCTCGCCAGTGCACGGGCCCCCTCGGTCGCCAACGCGGCATTGATCGGATCCGCGCCGGGAGCCCACAGCGAATCAACACAGTGAGCCAGCGCGTTCAGCCCGCTGGCAACGCTCAGCTCCTGCGGCAGCGACAGCGTCAGGGACGGATCATAAATCACCGTTGCCGGCAGCACCCGCGGATCCACCCCGGTGGTCTTCTTCCCGCTCTCCGTCAGCCCCCACACATTCGTGGCCTCCGAACCGGCATACGTCGTCGGAACCGCCACGATCGGCAGCCCCGAGGTCAGCGCAACCGCCTTGGCCAGACCCGTGGCCGAGCCGCCGCCGATGCACACCAGCAGGTCAATCCCGGCATCGGCCGCAGCCTGGCGCGCCCGCTCCGCGTTCCCGACCGGAACATGCTGGACGACATCGTCATAGACCAGGGCAGCATCCAGCCCGTCAAGGACGTGGGCGACGCGCTCCAGTTCCCGCCCGGTCGCGATCACCATCGTCCGGGCAGCGCCGCGCCTCTCTACCTCCTGGGCCAGGAACCCGCCCGCCCGGCCGGTGCCGAACAGCACCCGCTGCCCCAGCGTCTCATGCTCAAAAACCAAACCATCCGCCATCCCAACCCTGCTTTCTGTTCGTGGCAATCAACCCGGGTAATGTCATCGGCAGCGCAGACAACCTGCACCCCCTAATATTCCATCCCATATCTCCACGGCGGCAGTATGGGAGGCAGCATCCGGCCGCGATGCCCAAGCCGCCGGACAGGAAAACACGACGTGAACATAGCCGATAACCTGCCGTCAGTGCTCGGCCAATGGTGGGACAAGGTGCTCGCAGGATTCGCTCCCGGCCTGCCCGTTGCCGTCAGCCCGTTGATGCTGGGCATCATCGGGGCAGCTGCCCTGGCGCTCACGGTGCCCCGGGCCATCTGGCGCTGGTTCGGGCTGTTCGTCACCGTCGTCCACGAACTGGGGCACGCCTTCGCCGCCCTGATGACAGGGCAGATCGTCAAGGGAATCCGCCTGCGCTTCGACCACTCGGGAACAATGCACAGCCTTGGCAGGAGCCGTGCCGGCTCCGTCTGGTCCGGCTTCTGGGGCTATCCGACGCCAGCCGTCGTCGGAGCCGCGCTGGTGTGGGCCGCCTTCAGCGGCTGGGCGTCGCTGGCACTCTCGCTCAGCGCCCTCCTGCTGCTGGCCACGCTGCTGTTCGTCCGCAACTTCCACGGCGCCGTGATCGCCCTGGCCTGCGCCGCCGTCGCCGGAATGCTGGTCTGGTATACGCCGCCCGGGTTCGCCGGTCACGTGACACTGGTGACCGGCATTGCGCTCCTGGCCGGGGCGATCCGGGCCTGGGTGAACCTGGCCACGGTGCACTTCAGGCGCCGGCGGGACGTCGGGAGTTCCGATGCCTATATCCTGTCCCGCCGGACCGGCATTCCGTCGCCGGTGTGGCTGGCCGGCTTCGGCGCAGTCATCGTGGCCGCCGCATTGTCCGCAGCGGCCACGATGGCAGCGGCCTTCGGCGGGTAGCGCCGGTAGGCCAGAGCAGACCAAAGCACGCTAGCTGCGGTCCCCGAAAGGCAGGGTCAGGATCACCGTTCCGTGCACCAGACCGGCGTCAACTGGCCCGAAATCGCGGGAGTCGATCGACTCAAGGCGGTTGTCCCCCATGAGGAAGATCTGTCCCTCAGGTACAGTGACCGGACCGAAGAAGATGCCGCCCATATTGTGCATGTCGACATTCGGCTCCTCGACGGGATTGCCGTCGACCACGAGCTTTCCGCCGTAGAGTTCCACGCTCTGTCCGCCGGTCGCGACGACCCGCTTGACAATGGTCGCGCCATCCACCGGACTGCTGACCGTCACCAGGTCGCCAGCCTTGATGCCGACAAGCGCGGGCGCCAGCTTGTTCTGGATAATGACGTCGCCCCGCTCCAGGGTGGGCTCCATGCTTTGGGAGGAGACGGTGCCCGGCTGCAGGACGAAGGTCCTGATGACCACGATGAGCAGTATCGCCGCGGCCACCAGGATCATGTTCCGGGTCCGGTGCGCCGTACTGTTGCTAGGTGACCGGGATGTCCAGGACAGATCGGGCAGAGTTGATCGGGTCGTTCGGATCGGGCTCACCTTCCTTCAAACCGACGCGGAACTGGACCATCATGTCGTGGTCCTCGTGCGGCAGGTTGTGGCAGTGGACCATGTAGCGGCCCTGCCGGTGCTCGAAGCGCATGATGGCTTGGATCTTCTCGTTCTCCCCGACGTACATGACGTCCTTGGGGCCTTCTTCATACGCAAACGCGGGCTGGCCGTTGCGGCTGAGGATGTGGAAGTCCACCAGGTGGATGTGGACCGGATGGAACCAGCCGCCGGACTTGTTCTCGATCTCCCAGATCTCCACGTCGTCAAGGTCAGGATTCGCCCAGGCCCACTGGAAGTTGCTGGCGATCACATCGGCCCAGCTCTTGCCGCTGAGCTTCCACTCGCCGTTCTGCCGCTCCACGATCATGTTCCTGGTCATCCTGGACTCCGCCCGCCTCAGTAGCATGGGCTCGCTCCCGGCGAGGACCGACGGCAGCGTCAGAGCGCTCGGATCGTTGCTGTCGAAGGCTTCGTCGGTTACGACGAACTTCATCACCTTGTCAGTATCGTTGTAGTCGATATTGAACGGATTGGACAGGTTCTGCAGCACGATTTCCTGGCCCGGCCGGTACTTGGAGAAGTCGATCAGGAATTCGTACCGCTCGGAGTTGGCGTGGCGGTATTCCAGTACTGGCTGGGCCTTGGGCATGAGCCCGCCGTCGGTGGCCACCATGATCATGGGGTCCCCGGTGCTGAGCCGGAACCGGAAGGAGCGGGAGATGTCGCAGACCAGCACCCGGAACCGGTAGATCCGCCGTTTGACCTGCACACCGGCCAGGGCACGCCGTTGGCCAGGACCACGTCGCCCCACAGGCCGGAGTGTCCGTGGTCGTCGTAGGCCGCGGTACCGTCGGCGCGGAACTGGATGTCGGAGACCAGCAGCGGAACATCGAACTCCCCCTGCGGCAGCAGTGCCCGCTCTACCGGATCATGGAGCTGGTACATGCCGAGCAGGCCGGAATAGGCGTTCTGGGCGGTGAAGTGCACGCCATGGTCGTGGTACCACAGCGTCCGTGCCGGCTGGAAGTTCGGGTAGTGGTAGTCCTTCCTGAACCCGGGCTCGGTGACGTCGCTGGCATAACCGTCATACTGCGGCAGCGACGCGGACCCGTGCAGGTGCGTCGAGGTGGCCAGGGGCGTGCCGTAGACCGGGTGGGTCTTCGGCAGCTGGTTCCGCATATTGACTACCGCTTTGGTGCCCTGGTCCACCCTGATCGTCGGCCCCGGGAAGATGCCATTGTACCCCAGGATGGGCGTCTGGACGCCGGGCAGGAATTCGGCGGCGGCAGCCATCTCCGTGACCGTGTAGTAGTTCATCGGCTGACCGTCTTCGGGATCGACGCCGGTCCGGTCCGGGGCCAGGTACGGCGGAATGACGAACTTCTGTGTGAACGGCGGCGGGATTTTCGACGCGGACAGGGAACTGGCTGATTTGGCGCTGATCGAGGTCAGCGGCACGGACAGCGCGGTGGCCCCAAGCGCACCGAGTCCCCCCATCGCCAGTAGGTTGCGTCGGCTGATAGACATGATGGATACATCCCTTCTTTGCACATGGCCCCTTACCATTTGCTGGGACGTACACCGGGAAGTGGGTCTACCCCCGACGGTACCTGCGGACTCGATGTTCGTCTGGCGAAAAGATTCCTCCTGGACACTTAGGGAAACCTTGAGGTGGGGAGTTGGATCCCCGCAGGAGTACGACGCCGGCTGGCTGGCCCTGGCGGCGAGTCCAAGATTTGCCCAAGGCCCGGGGAATAACGTTTAAAGGTTGGGGGGACCGGAAGGGAGTCCCTGGGTCCCGGGGCCTGGTCCCATCGGCTCGACGCTATCTGGACTGGATATGTCGAGGAGATGACTGAAATGTCCATGAGCCGCCGCGAGATGCTCCTGCTGGGAGGGCTTGGCGTCATGGGAGCGGCGGGCCTGAGCGTTCCGCTGTCCTCTATTGCCGCGAAGTCGGCCAGCAGCCTGCCGGACGATAAATTCCCGGTGCCATTTACCAACGAGTTCCGTATTCCGCCGTATCTGCAGCCCGACGGACAGGGCGTTGATCCGGAGGACGGTCTGCCCGTCAACCACTACACCATCATCGAGCGGGCCGGGCTGGAGCAGTTCATTCCGGGCTTTGCCACCCCGGTGCTGGGCTACAACGGCATCTTCCCCGGTCCGACGATCAGCCTGGAGAACGGTGTCCACGCCGTGGTGACGATGCGGAACCAGCTGCCCAGTCCGCAGCCGTTCCTGGGTACGCCGACCGGAACGTCCACCCATCTGCATGGTTCGCCGTCGCTGCCGCAGTATGACGGCTATGCCAGTGATGTCACGCTGCCGGGGTTCAGGAAGGACTACCATTATCCGAACGTCCATCCGGCGGTCACGTTCTGGTACCACGACCATCAGGTGCACTTCACCGCGCAGAATGTGTATTCGGGCCTGGCCGGAATGTATGAACTGCATGATGAGGAGGAGCGGTCCCTGGTGCCGCAGGGGCCCTTCGACGTGCCTTTGATCATCAATGATTTCATGTTCGCCGCCGACGGCACCGAAGCCTTTGACGACCATTCGCATTCGGGGCTCTGGGGCGATGTCATCCTGGTCAACGGCCGGCCTGGCCGGTGATGGAGGTCCAGCGGCGCATCTACCGCTTCCGGTGCCTGAATGCCTCCATCAACCGGTCCATCCGGCCGGTGCTGAGCACGGGCGAGCCGCTGTTCATGGTGGGAACCGACGACGGGCTGATGCCCCGGACCCAGGCGGTGGATTCCTACCGGCACGCCAACTCCGAACGGTACGAGTTCCTGATTGACTTCTCCCGGTACCGGCCCGGCCAGCGGGTGGAGCTGCGGAACCTGTCCAACAAGAACAACATCGACTTCGACCACACGGACAAGATCATGGCCTTCGATGTCACGGACGCACCCGTGGACACCAGCGGACCGAACAGCATTCCGGACCGGCTGGTCACCACCGCGGAGTCCCAGCTGGATCCTGCCCAGGCCGTGGCCACCCGGCACTTCCGGTTCGAGCGCCAGGGCGGCGACTGGACCATCAACCGCGAAACCTGGGAGGACGTGATCGCCAGCAATTTCCAGCACGCCGTCGCCGATCCCGGGCTGGGGGATGTCGAGATCTGGGAGATCGAAAACAAGTCCGGCGGCTGGTTCCACCCGGTGCATATCCACCTGGTCGACTTCCGGATCCTGGACCGCAACGGTGCGCCGCGGTTCCCGTGGGAGCGGGGTCCGAAGGATGTGATCTATCTGGGCGAGAACGAGACGGTGCGCGCGATCATGCGCTTCGGTCCGCACCGCGGCCGCTACATGATGCACTGCCATAACCTGCCCCATGAGGACCACGACATGATGGTCCAGTTCCGGGTCGGCATGAAGGAAGGGGAGCCGGACCCGAATGATCCGATCGAGGCGGCCCGGCCGGTCTTCGACACCCCGGCGCCCTAAGCCGTCAGCGTCAGCTGGTACTCGGCAATCATCTCGGCTATCCGCTCCTTGCAGCCGCCACAGCCGGTACCGGCCCGGGTTTCCTTGCCGATGCCGTCCACGGTGCTGCAGCCAGCGGCGATGGCGCTGTCGATCCTGCCCCGAGTGGCTCCCGTGCAGCGGCAGACCGTGCTGTCCGGACCAGCCGGGGCGGCGGTAGCCGGCTGGTCGAGCGCATCCAGGCGGAACAGGTTCGTCCGGTCCGCCGGCAGTTCGGCGCCGCGTTCAAAGAGCAGGATCAGTTCGGCTGCCGTACGCGGCATGCCCACACACACCAGTCCTTCAAGGACCCCGGCGCGGGTGACCATCTTGACGTAGCGGCCGTGCTCCGGATCAGCCCACTGGGCTACCCGGCGCGGGGCCGCGCCGCCCCGGGTGGTGTCGGCGTCGTCCTCGTCCCACGGCTCGGCATCCACTGAACCGGCCGCCGCCAGATCCAGGCCGCGGGCCTTGAGCAGGATCACGCCGGGTTTCTCGGCTTCGAGCCGTTCGCCAAGGGCTCCCGCCCTGGCCCCGGCAGCTGCTCCCGTCCTGGCCCCGGCAGCTTCCACTACCAGCCGGGCGGCGAGGTATTCGGCCTGCCGCCAGCCCGGCCCGATCAGCCCGGACGGTCCCATTCCCTCCCGGCCCGGACATTCGGCGCAGGCCGGATCCGCGCACAGCACCTCTGCGCAGTCGCCGATGGCGAAGATGCGGCCGTCGATGTCGGCCTCCAGCCGGTGGTTGACCCGGATCCCGCGCTCCACCTGCAGGCCGCAGCCCTCGGCCAACTCCGTGCGGGGCCGGACGCCGCAGGACAGCAGCAGCAGGCCGCCCTGGAGCTCCGTGCCGTCGTCGAGCACCAGGGAACGGAAGCGGTGGCGTCCGCCGGCCTGCGGGCGGAAGGTGATCCCGGTGGAGCGCGCGTCGGAGACCAGGCGGATGCTGCGGGCACGCAGCTGGGCGGCCAGTACGAAGGCGCCGCCGCGGTCAATGCTGCGTGCCAGCGGCCGCGGTCCGTGGTGCACGACGGTCACCGATGTCCCTTCATCGGAGGCGGCCAGGGCCGCCTCGAGACCGAGGATGCCGCCGCCCAGCACGATCACGTGCTCCTGAGCCTCGACCGCCTGGCGCAGCCGTTCGGCGTCGCGCAGGTCCCGCAGTGCGGTGACGCCGGGCGGCAGCAGGTGGATGCCACCGGGATCCGGGTTGATGCCGGCGAGCGTCGGCACGAGGGCCCGCGCGCCGGTGGCGAAGACCAGCCGGTCATAGGGCTCGGCTGATCCGTCCGCCAGCAGGACCTGCCGGCGCGGGCGGTCGATCCGCTGCACCTTCGTCCCGAGCCGGACCTCGACGCCATGGCTCCGCAGTTCCTCGGGGTCGGAAACCTCGATGGCCTCCCGGGTCGTGCGGCCGACGCCCACGTCGGCGACCAGCACACGGTTGTAGGCTGGAACGCTTTCCTCTCCGAGCACGAGGAGCGAGAGCCGGCCGGCCTGGACGGCGGGCAGCAGCTCGTCCACGAAGCGGGCAGCCACCGGACCATAGCCGACGACGATCACGCGTTCGGGGCCGGCGGCGCCGACGGAAAGTTCGGGCATCATCCGGCATCAGCCTCCTTGAGGGCACGCACCCATACGGCGCTGGTCTTGAATTCAGGCATCCCGGAGACCGGGTCCGTGACGGCCTGAGTGAGCAGATTGGCGCTTTGCTGGCCGGCGAAGTGGAACGGCAGGAAAACCGTGTCCGGCCGGATCTCGGCAGTGACCTGTGCCCGGCTGCGGACGGTGCCCCGGCCGTTGTCCAGTTCCGTCATGTCCCCGTCCGCGATGCCCAGTGCTTGGGCGGTGGCCGGGTGCAGCTGCAGCCGCGGTTCTGGCTGGGCGGCGGCAAGATCCGGAACGCGGCGGGTCTGGGTACCGGACTGGTAATGCTCCAGCAGGCGCCCGGTGGTCAGCGCCAGCGAGCCGTTGCGGTGCAGTTCCTCCGCTGGTGCCCCCGGTCGCACCGGAATGAACCGCGCTCTCCCGTCCGGATGGGCGAAGGCGTCCAGGAAGAGCCGCGGCGTTCCTGTGGAGCCGGCCGGATACGGCCAGTAGGCGGCCGCACCGGACTCCAGCAGTCCGTAGTCGATCCCGGAGTAGTCCGCGGGGCCGCCGGCGGAGGCCAGACGCAGTTCCTCGAAGACCGTTTCCGGATCGGCGCTGAAGGACGACGGCGCGTCCAGCCTGCGTGCCAGTTCGCTCAGCAGCCACAGTTCGCTGCGCACGCCGGCAGGAGGACCCACGGCGCGCCGCCGGCGGATGACGCGGCCCTCGAGGTTGGTCATGGTGCCCTCTTCCTCGGCCCACTGGGCCACCGGCAGCACCAGGTCCGCCTCCGCCGCGGTCTCCGACAAGAAGAAGTCCGCCACCACCAGGAAGTCCAGCCGCCGCAGCCCGGCGATCACCGCCCCGGCATCGGGGGAGGAGACGGCCACATTGGAACCGTGCACCAGCAGGCAGCGCACGCCGCCCTCCGTGCCCAGGGACATCAGCATATCGACGGCGGGAAGCCCCGGTCCGGGAATGCTAGTCTCCGGCACGCCCCAGACCTTGGCCAGATGCGCCCGGGCGGCCGGGTCGGTGATCTTGCGGTAGCCGGGCAGTTGGTCCGCCTTCTGGCCGTGCTCGCGCCCGCCCTGGCCGTTGCCCTGGCCGGTGAGCGTGCCGTAGCCGCTGTGCGCGGTTCCTGGCAGGCCCAACAGCAGCGCCAGGTTGATGGCCGCCGTCGTGGTGTCCGTGCCGTCGGCGTGCTGTTCGACACCGCGGCCGGTGAGGATGTAGGTGCCGCCGGTTCCCTGCTCCTGGCCGTGCCGGGCGCCGTCGGCCAGCCGCCGCGCGGTCTCGCGGATCAGCTCCGCCGGCACGCCGGTCACGGCCTGTACCCGCTCCGGCCACCAGGTGCTGACGCTGCGGCTGACGGCCTGATACCCGGAGGTGCGGCGGCCGATGTAGTCCCGGTCCGCCAGGCCTTCGTGGAACACCACGTGGCACAGGCCCAGCAGCAGGGCCTGATCGGTTCCGGGCGTCGGCTGCAGGTGCAGGCCGGCGTCGTTGTCGGTCAGCGCGGCGGTGGCGGAGCGGCGGGGGTCGACGACGATCAGCCCGCCGGCGTCGCGCGCACCCTGCAGATGCTGCACGAACGGCGGCATCGTGTCGGCCGCGTTCGAACCCAGCAGCAGGATGGCGTGCGCGCTGTCCAGTGCCTCCAGGGGGAACGGCAGCCCGCGGTCGAGGCCGAAGGCGCGGTTGCCCGCCGCGGCGGCGGAGGACATGCAGAACCTGCCGTTGTAGTCGATCCGCGAGGTGCCCAGCGCCACCCGGGCGAACTTGCCCAGCAGGTAGGCCTTCTCATTGGTCAGTCCGCCGCTGCCGAAGACCCCGACGCCGTCCGCCCCGTAGCGCGCCTGCACCCGGCGCACTTCGAGCACCACCCGGTCCAGGGCCTCGTCCCAGCCGACCGGGCGCAGCACGCCGTCGTCCCCGCGCAGCAGCGGTGAGGTGAGCCGCTCCGGCGAGCCCAGCAGCGACGTGGAGGTCCAGCCCTTGCGGCACAGGCCGCCGCGGTTGGTAGGGAAGTCCCGGCCGCTCACCTGAAGCGGCATGCCTGCGCTGCCGGCATCGGCAGTGCCCAGCCGCATGCCGCACTGCAGCGCGCAGTACGGGCAGTGCGTGTCCGTGCCCACGGGCTAGATCCCGGCCTGGGCGAAAACGGAGCCGCGGCGCAGGTAGCAGAACCAGGCCACGCCCAGCATCATGGCGTAGGCACCGACAAAACCGTGGAACGCGGCCTCGTAGGCCCCGGTGGCGGTGTTCGACGCGTTGAGCACCTGCGGGATCACGAAGCCGCCGTAGGCGCCGATGGCCGAGACGAGGCCCAAGGCGGCGGACGCCTTGCGCTCGCTGCCGACGTCGTCCTTTCCTGTGACGCGGGCCTGCCGGCCGCGGACCGCAAAGATCGCCGGGATCATCTTGTAGGTGGCGCCGTTGCCGAAGCCGCTGGCGGTGAACAGGGCCAGGAACAGGACCAGGAAGAGCCAGAAGTTGGCCGCCGGCAGCGTGAACACCACGGCCAGCGCAACCACTGCCATGACCGCGAAGGATGCCACCGTCATGCGCGCTCCGCCGAAACGGTCCGCGAGCCTGCCGCCGTAGGGGCGGGCCAGCGAGCCGACCAGCGGGCCCAGGAAGGACAGCGACAGTGCAGCGGCGCCGACGGAGAAGGCGGAGAATTCCGGGAAGACGTCGTTGATCAGCTTCGGGAACACACCGGAGAAGCCGATGAAGGAGCCGAAGGTGCCGATGTAGAGGAAGGACATGATCCACAGGTGCGGTTCGCGCAGTGCGGCCAGCGAACCGGCCAGGTCGCCGCGGGCGTGGGACAGATTGTGCATGAACTTCCGGGCACCCCAGGCTGCCAGCAGGATCAGCGGCACCCAGATCAGTCCGGCCAGCGGCAGGTCCACGCTGGCGGCCGCGCCGAAGGTGATGGCCAGCGGCACGACCAGCTGGGCGACGGCTGCGCCCAGGTTCCCGCCGGCGGCGTTCAGGCCCAGCGCCCAGCCCTTTTCACGTGTCGGGTAGAAGTAGGTGATGTTGGCCATCGAGCTGGCGAAATTACCGCCGCCGAAACCGGCCAGTCCGGCAAAAAGCAGCATGGCCCAGAACGGCGTCTGCGGGTTGGCCACGCAGACGGCCAGGCCGGCGGTGGGAATGAGCAGCAGCAGCGCGGAGATGACGGTCCAGTTGCGGCCGCCGAACTTCGGCACCATGAAGGTGTAGGGGATGCGCAGCGTGGCGCCGACCAGGGACGGCATGGAGATCAGCCAGAAGATCTGCGAGGAGCTGAAGCTGAAACCGGCCGCCGGCAGCTGCACGGCCACGATCGACCACAGCTGCCAGACCACGAAACCCAGGAATTCACAGAAGATGGACCAGCGCAGATTCACCCCGGCCAGCCGGCGGCCCTTGCTTTCCCAGAAGGCCTCATCCTCGGGATTCCAGTTGTCCACCCAACGGCCGGGGCGGACGCGGATGCCGGTGGTTGGCTGGGCCGCCGCGGGGGCGGCCTCAACGGGTCGGTCGATACTCAAGGGATCCTCCAGCGGGCGTCGGATTCTGGGGCTGGGATCCACGGTATGCAGTCCGTGTTTCGGCCGATGCTGCTCTCTGTTACAGGTTCGTCAACCGACTCTCACCCATAGCGGCCGCCGCTGTGAGGTCCCGCAGCGGAGGATCCGGCCCGAGACTCTGGCCCGGCTCTTGCCGGAGGCTGCAGGCGGCAGTAAGTTCGGGAGCGGACAGGGGATTCCCAACCGGAACGGCGGGCAGGCATGGACACGAGGACATTGGGGCCGCAGGGACTGGCAGTTTCCGCCCAGGGCCTGGGCTGCATGGGCATGAGTGCCTTCTATGGCGAGACGGACGACATCGAATCCACCGCCACGATCCGGCGCGCAGTCGAGCTCGGCGTTACCTTCTTTGATACGGCGGATATGTACGGTCCATGGCGCAATGAGGACCTGGTGGGCGGTGCACTGCACGCCATCCGCGGCCGTGTGGTCATCGCCACCAAGTTCGGCAACGAGATCGACGACGCCGGCCGGCTCACCGGGAAGGTCAACGGGCGCCCGGAGTACGTGCGGGCCAGCGCGGAAGGTTCGCTGCGGCGGCTGGGAACAGACTACATCGACCTGTACTACATCCACCGCGTGGACCGCACGGTGCCGGTCGAAGAGACGGTCGGCGCCATGGCGGAGCTCGTCGCCGAAGGAAAGGTCCGCCACCTGGGCATCTCCGAGGCCGCGCCGGCCACGATCCGCCGTGCCCATGCCGTGCATCCGCTGACCGCGGTGCAGACCGAATACTCCCTCTTCACGCGGGACGTGGAGCAGAACGGCGTGCTGGAGACGGTCCGCGAGCTGGGGATCGGATTCGTGCCGTACTCGCCGATCGGCCGCGGGGTCCTGTCCGGCCGGATCAAGTCCCCGGTCCAGCTGACAGCGGACGATTTTCGCCGCAGCGTGCCCCGCTTCCAGGGCGAGAACCTGGCGCACAACCTCGAGCGTGTGCAGGCTCTGGCCGGCGTGGCCGAAAACAAGGGAGTCACGCCGGTGCAGCTGGCCCTCGCCTGGCTGCACGCCCAGGGCCCGGACATTGTGCCGATCCCCGGGACCAAGCGGGTTTCCTACCTGGAGGAGAACGTCGCGGCACTGCAGGTCAGCCTGTCAGCCGCCGAGCTGGAGCGGATCGCCGCGCTGTTCCCGCCGGGCGCCGCCAGCGGCGAGCGCTACCCGGAGCAGGCGATGCGCGCCGTCGACGTCTGACAGACGTCTGACACCTGCCCGCGTAACCGCAGATCTGAACCGTACGACGCCGGTGCTTCAGTCGCGCGTGCGGGTCACCGTGCCGGCCACCAGGGAAACGATGCTGATCACGAGGGAACCCAGGATGGCGGTCCAAAAGAACGAATCGACGTGGAATTCCACCGGCGTGTAGGATGTCAGCCACGAGGTCAGCATCAGCATGGCCGCATTGATGATGACGGTGAACAGGCCCAGGGTCAGAATGGTGACCGGCAGGGCCAGGAAGCTGACGACCGGACGCACCACCGCGTTGACCAGGCCGAAAACCAGGCCCACGAACAGGTAGGCCAGGACGATCCCGGCCGTGCCGCTGCCGGTGGTTTGGATGGCGGCGGAGGAGCCGACGGTGATGCCCGGCAGGAGCCCGCCGGCCACCCACAGTGCCAGCGCATTGATCAGGATCCGGACGATGAACTTACCCACGCCCCCATGCTTTCACACGCCGGTAGGACCGCCCGGACTTGGGCAGCGGCAGGACTAGGGTTAACCCATGACTTCCACAGAGCACACCGCCGCTGCCGAAAGCCGGGTCGACGGCGTCCAGCCGCGCGCCGTCCTGGGCAGGCTCCCGCGCTACGCCGCCGGCAAGCCGCCCGTTGCCATCGAGGGCCTGCAGAGCTTCAAGCTGGCCTCCAACGAGAACCCGCTGCCGCCGATCCCGGCCGTGCTCGAGGCCATCGCGGCGCAGACGGACATTAACCGATACCCCGATCCGACCTCCACCGCCCTGCGCGTCAAGCTTGCCGAACACCTGGGTGTTCCTGCGGAGGACATCGTCACCGGCGGCGGCAGCCTGGGCGCCCTCAACGCGCTGCTGGCCACCTTCGCCGGCGGCAACGACTACGCCGCTCCGGATGAGGTGATCTACGCCTGGCGTTCCTTCGAGGCCTACCCCATCTGCGTGGGACTGGTCGGCGCCGCCAGCGTCCAGGTGCCGGTCCTGGCGGACGGGCGCCACGATCTGGAGGCCATGGCGGCGGCCGTGACGGAGCGGACCAAGGTCATCCTGCTGTGCACGCCCAACAATCCGACGGGACCGGCCCTGACCACCGCAGAGGTCGAGGGATTCCTGCAGAACGTACCGTCGCGCGTGCTGGTGGTCATCGATGAGGCCTACGAAGACTTCGTCCGGAAGGACGACGTCGTGGACGGCGTGCAGCTCTACCGCAGGTACCCGAACGTGGCGGTGCTGCGGACCTTCTCCAAGGCCCACGGCCTGGCGGGGCTGCGCGTGGGGTACTCCATTTCCCGCCCGGAGCTGACCCAGCACCTCCGGATGGCGGCGATACCGTTTGCCGTGTCCTCGATCGCGGAGCACGCTGCGATTACCTCGCTGGAGCATATGGATGAGGTCCGGCACCGGGTCCAGAGCCTGGTGGATGAGCGCACCCGCGTGGTCAATGGGCTGAAGGAGCTGGGTTGGACCGTCCCGGATGCGGACGGCAACTTTGTCTGGCTGGCCCTCGGGGAGAACACCCCCGAATTCGCCGATCTGTGCGAGGAACGGGCCCTGTCCGTCCGGGCGTTCGGCGCTGAGGGGATCCGGGTGAGCATCGGCGAGCCGGAGGCCAACACCCGGTTCCTGGAGATCTGCGCTTCCTATCCCAAAGGTCCGGGCGTGGCCTGACGTGTCACGAATAGGTTACAAAGCCCGGCAAAAGTTAGTCTTGGAGCTGTAACTTCAACATATATGCCAAAGAGGGAATATATTCCCCTGGTGGAATATATCTAGGGACGAACCGTCGACGGGCGGTCCAGGTGAGGAGTAGGTATGGGCGTAGAACACCTGCCAGCCACCGAGTTCGAATCGGAAGAACTCGAGGAGGCCGTGCATCCGCAGGCACCTGAGGCAGCCGGGCCGGAGCTGGTCCAGCTGCTGGGCCCCGATGGTGCGCTGTCCGAGGACCCGGTCTACAGCCCCTACGTGCAGGGGCTGGATGCGGAGGCGCTGCGCGGGCTGTACCGGGACATGTTCCTCGTCCGCCGTTTCGACCAGGAGGCAACGGCACTGCAGCGCCAGGGCCAGCTGGTGATGTGGGTGCCGTTGACTGGGCAGGAAGGCGCCCAGATCGGCTGCGGCCGGGCGCTGCAGCCGCAGGACTACGTCTTCCCGACCTACCGCGAGCACGGTGTGGCACTCACCCGCGGACTGGACCTCTCCCAGCTGCTGAGCCGCTTCCGCGGCATTTCCCACGGCGGCTGGGACCCCCGCGATTCCAACTTCCACCTTTACACCCTGGTGCTGGCGGCGCAGGTGCCGCACGCCGTCGGCTACGCCATGGGCATCCAGCGGGACCAGGCCCTGGATCCGCAGGCCGCCAAGGCCGCAACAGTGGCCTTCTTCGGCGACGGCGCCAGCTCCGAAGGCGATGTCCACGAATCGATGGTGTTCGCTGCTTCCTATAACGCCCCGGTCGTCTTCTTCTGCCAGAACAACCACTGGGCGATCTCCGTGCCGACGGAGGTCCAGTCCCGCATTCCGCTGGCCAACCGTGCCCAGGGCTACGGCTTCCCAGGCATCCGCGTGGACGGCAACGATGTCATCGCGGTCCACGCCGTCACCATGTGGGCGCTGGAGCGGGCCCGGAACGGGGAGGGTCCGGTGCTCATCGAGGCCTTCACCTACCGCATGAGCGCGCATACGACCGCGGACGATCCCACCAAGTACCGGCCCTTGGAAGAGGAGGAAGCCTGGAGGAGTAAGGACCCGCTGGTGCGGCTGGAAAAATACCTGCGCAGCAGCGGCCAGGCGGACAATGCCTTCTTCGAATCGCTGACCGGCGAAGGCGCGGCCCTGGCCGCCAGGATCCGTGAGCAGACCCTGGCCATGCCGGCCCCGACTTTCGAGGAGTCCTTCAGGCACATCTATGCGGAAGCGCATCCGCTGGTGGCGGAGGAACTCGAGTGGCACAGGCAGTACGAGGCCGGTTTTGAGGGGACGGAACAGTGAGCATCGACACCAAAGCGAGCACCACCAAAGTGAGCATCGAATCCGCGAAGGCCGCGGCCGGCAGCGGCACCCCGGCTGTGCAGACCATGACCCTCGTCAAGGCCCTCAATGCGGGCCTGCGCACAGTGCTCGCCAACGATCCCAAGGCGCTGCTCATGGGCGAGGACATCGGGGATCTGGGCGGCGTCTACCGGGTGACCGAGGGCCTGAAGGCGGAATTCGGCAAGGACCGCGTAGTGGACACACCCCTGGCCGAATCTGGCATCATCGGTACGGCGATCGGCCTGGCCATGCGCGGCTACCGCCCCATCTGTGAGATCCAGTTCGACGGCTTCGTCTTCCCCGGTTTCAACCAGATCACCACCCAGCTGGCGAAAATCCATTCGCGGACCGACGGGGCCCTGACCATGCCGGTGGTCATTCGCATTCCCTACGGCGGCGGCATCGGTTCGATCGAGCACCATTCGGAATCGCCGGAAGCTCTCTTCGCGCACACGGCTGGGCTGCGCATCCTCACCCCCTCCAATCCGCAGGATGCCTACTGGATGATCCAGCAGGCGGTCCAGTGCCAGGATCCGGTCATCCTTTTCGAACCCAAGCGCCGCTACTGGCTCAAGGGAGAGGTGGACACGACGACGCCCGCCGGCGACCCGTTCCAGGCGCAGGTACTGCGGGAGGGCACGGACGCGACCGTCGTCGTCTACGGTCCGCTGGTGCCGGTGGCACTGGCCGCGGCCGATGCAGCCGCCGAGGACGGCCGCAGCCTCGAGGTCATCGACCTGCGCTCCATCTCGCCGATCGATTTCGACACCATTACGACGTCGGTCCAAAAGACCGGGCGCCTGATCGTCGCCCATGAGGCACCCACCTTCGGCGGTATCGGCGGCGAGATCGCCGCTCGCGTCTCCGAGCGCGCATTCCTCTCGCTGGAGGCGCCGGTGATCCGCGTCGGCGGTTTCCACATGCCCTATCCTGTGGCCAAGGTGGAGGAGCACTACCTGCCGGACATCGACCGCATCCTCGAAGCCCTCGACCGCTCCCTCGCGTACTAGCCGGACACTGGAGAACACATGTCGGATCTGAATACCTTCAACCTGCCGGACGTCGGCGAGGGCCTGACCGAGGCAGAGATCGTTTCCTGGAAGGTCAAGCCGGGAGACCCGGTAGCGATCAATGACGTCATCGTCGAGATCGAAACCGCCAAATCGCTCGTGGAACTGCCGTCCCCGTATGCCGGCGTCGTCGCCGAACTCCTCGTGAAAGAAGGGGTGACGGTGGACGTGGGAACCCCGATCATCGCTGTGAACAGCAGCCCGGCCCCGGTGGTTGAGGGAACGAGGAACGAGCGAGTCGAAACCCCGGCGGGCGAGTCAGTGAGGAACGAAACCCCGGTGGTTGAGGGAGCGCCAGCGAGTCGAAACCAGCCCGCGGACACTGCCGGCCGCCTGGTTGGTTCGGGCCCGAAGGCCGACGCCGTCAAGCGCCGCCCGCGCAAGGCCTCCCCCTTTGCGGCCCAGCCGTCCGCGCCGGCTCCGGCCGCCCGTGTTCCGGCCGGACCGGACCCGGATACCCAGGGGCCGGCGTCGTACTCCGTCGCGGCGCCCTCCGCGCCCGCGGAGCCTTCCGGCGCCACACCTTCCGCCGCTGCACCCGCCTCGCCCGCCGCCGTCGTACAGGAACGGCTCAACAAGTTCATCCACAAGGTGCTGGCCAAACCGCCGGTGCGCAAGGCCGCCCGGGACCTGGGCATTGACCTGGCGGACGTCACCGCCACTGGCGTGCGGGGCGAGGTAACCAAGCAGGACCTGCTGAGCTATCAGGCCCAGCGCGAAGCCGAAGTGGCGCAGGCGGGAGAGTTCTGGGAGCCGTCGAAGAAGCCGCAGGGGCAGCGGATCGAGCGGATCCCGGTGCGCGGCGTGCGCAAGGCAACCGCCAAGGCGATGGTGGAGAGCGCCTTCTCCGCTCCGCACGTAAGCATTTTCGTGGACGTGGACGCCAGCCGCACCATGGAGTTCGTCAAGCGGCTCAAGACCTCCCGCGACTTCGAAGGCATCAAGGTCTCCCCGCTGCTGATCCTGGCCAAGGCGGTCATCTGGGCCGCAGCCCGCAATCCCTCGGTCAACGCGACATGGGCCGAGGACGAAATTATCGTCAAGCATTACATGAACCTGGGCATCGCGGCCGCCACCCCCCGCGGACTGCTGGTTCCCAACATCAAGGACGCCCAGGACCTGTCACTGAAGGAACTGGCGGTAGCGCTCAGCGACCTGGCCGCGACGGCCCGCGCAGGCAAGACCAAGCCGGCGGACATGCAGGACGGAACGCTCACGATCACCAACATCGGGGCCCTTGGGATCGATACCGGCACTCCGATCATCAACCCGGGCGAAGTCGCGATCGTGGCATTCGGCACCATCCGGCAGAAGCCGTGGGTGGTCAGCGGCGAAGTCATCCCGCGCTGGATCACCACCCTTGGCGGATCGTTCGATCACCGGGTGGTCGACGGCGACCTGTCCGCACGGTTCATGGCCGACGTCGCCGCCATCATGGAAGAGCCTGCCCTGCTGCTGGAGTAGGGGAACCTCAGGCGCTCCGCCGGCGGCTGTCCTCGACAGCCTGCCGGAGGATCGGCGCCAGGCGCCGGATCCCTTCGGTGATGTCCGCTGCCGCGACGCCGCTGAAGGCCAGCCGCAGCCGGCGGGACGGTTCGTCCGACGGCGTGAAGGCGGCTCCCGGGATGAAGACGACGCCGGCGTCGATCGCCTGGTAGAGGAGCGGGTAGGTGTCCACGCCCTCGGGCAGGGTGGCCCACACGAAGAACCCGCCGTCCGGCCGGGTCCAGGAAACACCCTCCGGCATCTGGTCCTCGAGGGCATCGAGCATCGCCTGGCAGCGCTCGCGGTAGATGCCGCGGGCGGTTTCCAGCTGGCTGCGCCAGTCATACTCCCGCAGGTACGCGGACACCAGCATTTGGCTGAGCCCGGACGGGCAGAGCACCACGGCTTCGCAGGCCAGGTAGAACCGCCGGTGCAGGTGCTTGGGAACCAGCGCCCACCCCAGCCGGACACCGGGGGCGAAGATCTTGGAGAAGGAACCCAGGTAGATGATGTCGTCAGGGTTGCCGGCCCGCAGCGGGGGCAGGTTTTCGCCGTGGAACCGAAGCAGGCCGTAGGGGTTGTCCTCGAGGATGAGGATGTTGGCTTCCTGGCAGATTTCCACGACCTGACGGCGGCGTTCGGCGCTCAGCGTGTGGCCGCTGGGGTTGTTGAAGCTAGGAATGATGTACAGCAGCTTGATCGTCCTGCCGGCCTCCTGCAGGCCGGCGATCCGCCGCTGCAGATCCTCCGGAACCAGGCCGTTGTCATCGGTGGCGACGGTCTGCAGTTCCACCTGGTAGGCCTCGAAGGAATTCAGTGCGCCCACGTAGGTGGGGTCTTCGCAGAGCACCACGTCGCCTGGATTGCAGAAGATTTTGGCCGCCACGTCCTGGGCTGCCTGCGATCCGGTGGTGACCACGATGCTGTCCGGGTCCGCATCGGTGATTCCCTCAAGTGCCATCACCTCGCAGATCTGCCGGCGCAGTTCCGGCATGCCCTGGCCGCTGCCGTACTGCAGGGCCTGCAGGCCCTCCTCGGCAATGATCCGGGCGGCCGTTTGTCCCAGCCGCTGGAGCGGCAGCGATTTCAGGTAGGGGGACCCGCCGGCCAGGGACACCAGACCGGGTCGGACCGAAATGTCGAAGACATCCCGGACAGCCGATTGCTTGATGTGGTACGCGCGCTCGGCAAACAGGAGATCGTGGCGGTGGGCCTGCTCCACCGCACGTTCCAGGGCCACTTCCGTTTCAGTCGGCAGCGTCATTGGGCCGGCTGTCTCTCGGGGCATCACTCACCCAGCATAACCCCCGGTGTTGTTCAATAGGCTACAGATGTTTATGTATCTGCATCGCTGGGGGTGCCGCTCAGATCCAGCCTGCCTCGTGGGCCTTCATCCCGGCCTGGAAGCGGCTCTCGGCTCCAAGCTCCTCCAGCATCCACGCGATATGGCGCCGGCAGGTGCGGACACTGATGTTCAGGCGCCGGGCGATGACCTCATCCGAATGTCCGGCCGCCAGTCCCTGGAGGATGGACTGCTGGGTGCTATTGAGTTTTGTGGCCTTCACTTCCTCCACCGGGATATACGGTTCTGCCAGTTCCCAGGCGACTTCGTACAGGTGATTGAAGATGCGGATGAGGTTGATGTCCCGGACCACCAGTGCTGCATGGTCGTCCTGTTCCAGCTGGCGGGAGACCAGGGCCAGCTTCTGGTCGAAGATCAGCAGTCGGACCGGAACAAACGGGAGGGTGCGGAACTGCACTCCGTCCGGGCTCAGCGCCGCCACGGCCTTGCGGGTCGGCATATGGTCCCGGGTGCTGTTGTCGTAGAGGTTTTTCCGGACCACGCCCTTGGCGAGCAGATCGCGGTCCTTCCTGATGCTGGCTTCGTGGGCCTCGGCATTCGAGCCCTGCCCGGGCATGGCGATCAGGACCTGTTCGGTCACGTCCCTGCCGTATTCGATGAGAACCCGGCGGACGACGGCGGGATCCTCCAGGACTTCGACGGACGGATCCGTGGCTATTTCCTTGCGCGCAGCTGCATACTCCGGAAGCAGGGCCGTCATTTCCCGGCGCTTGGCGTTGATCCGGCTCCGTAGCTCCTGGAGCGTCCGTTCGTCTTCGTCCACGAGGTCCGCGAGGGCGATTTCGGGGGAAACTGCCACATAGGTGTCCGCGTGTCCCTTGGGCAGTTCCAGGAGCCGGTTCTCCAGCAGTTCCGCCACGGCGCCTTCAATCTTGCGAGTGGTGTAGCCGAGTGCGGTGGACGCCTCGTCCAGCGTCCAGCCCGGCGTCGCCACGGCAAAACGGTAAAGCTCCAGCGACACTCCGTCCAGCACGTCAGATCCCCCATCTGCAAACCTCGGCCACGGACGCAGCCGGCGGCCCTCCTCTGGCACTAGCTTAGCGATCAACACCTCCCCGCCGGTTCCGGAGGGAAACGATTGATGGGCGGCAGGCGCAAGAGGGCTGTAAAAACCTGTCATGTCCACTTGCTGCCAGCAGTGACTTGAGGGCCCGCAGTAGCAGCGAAGGGACGGGAAAACCGCAGAATTGCGCCGCCCGTGGACATTCTTGGCCCTGTCCCGATCCTGCCTCCGAGTCCGTATGAGGCCATGTCCGGAATAGGGCATTTCCAGCGCTGGACTTCCCTTTGGCGGGAGTGGAATCTTACTTCTACCGGGTCGGAAACCCCGGCGGACCAGCAGAACTCACTCGCACTTGCTTGAAGGGACATTTTCATGAGAAAGAAGATCATTGGCTTGGCTGCAGGCCTGTTGGTCGCCGCTGGCGCGGTATTCGCCGCCGGCGCTGTTGCCCCCGCAGAGCCCTCCGGGGACATCACTGCCGCGGTGTGGGATTGGCCCGGAGCGTAAGGAGGAGCCCTCGTCGAAATAATCCCCTAATCGTCCCCTGAAGCGCGCCAGCGGGGTGGACCAGAGCCTTCGGAGAAGGAGACCGCCATGAGCCAAATGACTGCCGTTCGTCCCCCCAAGCGAACCAGTGGCAGCCCGCAGTGGTGGCACCTCTCCATTCACACGGAAGGCTTCGATGTTGCCGATGCGATCATCGGCGAACTGGTCACCCCGCTGGCAGCGCAGGCGCGTCTCCTCGGTGCTGTCCGGTGGTTCTTCCAGCGTGTGGAAGGCATCCCGGCCGCCCAGGTGCGCATCCGGATCCTCGCGCCGGTCGAAACCCTCGAGCGGCTGCAGGCCTTCCAGCGTGCACTGCAGGACCAGGCCGGCGGGGTGCTGTCCCAGCTGACAGTGACGCAGCATTTCAGCACGCCGGCCAGCGAGTTGGTCTTTGACGGATTCGTAACCGAGATCGATACTCAACTGGAAGCGGAACTCGCGACCTTCGGCGGCGTGGAAGGCCTGCGCCTGGCTGAGGAAGTCTTTGAGCTGGCCTCGGAGCTCGCCGCCTGGGGAATCCAGCGGTTCCCCAAGGGGCAGAACCGTTCCGCCTTCGGCGCCCTGCTCCATTTTGATTCCGCCCGTTCCATGATGCGCGGTCCTCGGTCGGGCAGCTGGCCGGACCGTCGCCGGCCCTCCTGGGACTACTACTGGGACAGCCATCTCAAGAGCTGCACCGCCGGCATGGGGCCGCGTGCAGCCAACGTCCGGGAAGCCATGACCGCGCAGGTTGCAGCCAAGATGCCCTCTATTCACGGTCTTATGGCGGCAACGGCCGCTGAAGCCGCCGTCAAGAACTGGCGCCGCCGGTGGTTCCGGGCGATTGACACCTACCTCTACCGGGCGGACAGGGCCCGGGTCAGCCGCAGTGCGCAGCAGTTGACGGTGTACCAGGCGCACATGCTCATCAACAGATTGGGCTTCACTCCCCGTGAGGAAGCTGCCCTGGGCCTCTATGCCCGGGGCTGGCACGCGGACACAGGAGCCCCCGAACTGGAAAAGCATTCATCATGAGCCCCTTTGGACAGCACACTCACCACCTTGAAGCCCCCAACATGGAAAACAGCGTCGAGGATGGCATCGACCGCACGGAAGACGTGATCAGGGCCGCAAGTAACCGCGATCTCAGCGCGGCCCTTGGATGCTCCGAGGACGCCGTGGAAACCATGCGCTCCATGGGATACCTGTCCACGGTGGGTGAGCTGTGGAACCTCGGTCCGGCCCGGGACTACCTGCGGGACGCAGCCTGGGCGGATGAACTCTGGCGCTGAATCTGGCCGGTCTTAGATTGGGAAACCCCTGCCATCCCTGTCTGCGACGGGTGCGATTGCCGTCCCGATCACGTGTGGACTGGTCGGCACTGTGAGCCTTCGCTCCGGAAAACGCAGCCGCCTCTGATTGTTGATTGAGAATCCTGCGTCGGCGATATCGCGCACGGGATCCGTTGCGGTATGGCAGCCGCCGGTCAGAGGCGGCCATACCGTTGCGTCAGCGATCCGCTGAAGCCGTCGCAGGCTAGGTGTCTCGGCAATGGCGTGTTCCAGGAAACGCAACTGGCCGTCCGCGCGAAGCACCCTGAGCACCTCGGCCAGTGCACCTTTTCGATCCCTACTGGAGCAGAGGACAAGGCAGAGTACTGCGGCATCGACGGAACGGTCCTCCAGCGGTAAGCGGGCCGCAGTCCCGGCAAGAATTGTCACGGGAACGGGTGCTTTGTGAGCGGCCTGCTCCGCCAGTCCACGCAGATACGGTTCCGGCTCGACGCAATCACGCGGGTAACGGTTGGAGGGTAGTGGGCGAAGTTCATCCCGTTGCCGGCTCCGACCTCGACGACGTCACCCTCCAGCCCAACCAGCAGTTCCTGGCGAAGGTCGGCCAGTCCCTCCTCCTCCATCCAGGGACTGACCTTGGCGTAAAAATGGCTGAAAAATGGATGGGGAAGGTCCTTCGTCGCCTGCGGATTCATGACGTCGTCCCGCTCTCAGCCCCGTCACTTTCGGCGCGTCGGAAATCAAGACCCTGCATATCAATGCACATCCTCTTCATTCATCGGCACTCTGTTCAGCCGGGTTGCAGACCGCCGGCGAATGGGAAAAGACGGCCAGATCCAATCCTCGGGTGAAAGAGGCCTCGCAGATGGACAGTGGAGAGACCTTGCTCGGTTGCCCTCCACCGTATGTGCAACTCATGAAGTTCTCTAGCTACGGGGCGAGGTGATGGCCGGCACTGGGCGGCGAGTGCGGCGCGGGCCGCCGGAGCAAAGTGCTTCCGGTTCGGCCCGGCCCATCTCAGCACGGTAAGCAGGCTCCCGCCCCGGTTGACTCCGCGCCTGGCGCACGAATAAGCGGGCGGACGTGCGCGTGCTGAGAGAGTGAACCGGGGGTGAGGGCCTTGACGGGGTTCCGGCAGCGGACAAGAGTAGCTCCATGGGCACTTCGGCCGATTCGGCGCAGGAGAAGCGCAGCGCAGTCCTTGGCACCATCGCCATGGGGCTGGCGCCGGCCGTGTTCGCGGGAGCCGTTCCATGGCGGATCACCCGCTGGAGAGTCCGCGTGCCGGTCCCCGGCGGCGCTCCGGCGCAGATCCTGGGTGCGGCGCTGATAGGAACCGGAGCGGCTGCGGTGGGCAGTTCCTTTGTCCGGTTCGCGGCCGAGGGCGTGGGCACGCCAGCGCCGATAGCCCCGCCCAAGTACCTGGTGGTCGGCGGACTGTACCGCTATGTCCGCAATCCCATGTACCTGGCGCTGGAGGCAGCGAGCTTTGGACCGGGACTGCTGCTTGGACAGCCAAGCTTTTCCTGTACGGAGCGGTTGCCGCCGTGCCGCCCGCGGTTTTTGCACATTCGGAAGCGCCGTCGCCGGAGCGCCGCCGCCGGAAGGGCCGCCACCGGAGGGCCGTGGCCGGCGGAACAGCCGTGTCCGGAAAACCCAGAAGAACCGACCCAGAAGGTGGATGAGCAGTGGATACAGCCCAAATAATCGGGATCATCGTAGGGATCGTCGTTGTACTGGCTATCGTTGCGCTGCTGGCGTTCATGGCGCGGAAACGGCAGCACGTTCGCGTCGAACGCAAGCGCGAGCAGGACCGCCATGAGGCCGCGGCGATCCGCGAGAAGGCGCAGGCTGCGGACTTTCAAGCGCGCGAGCGGGATGCACAGGCCAGCCAGGCCACGGCCGATGCCAAGAAGGCGGAAGTGGAAGCGGAACGTCTGCGCCGCGAGGCGGAGCAGCGCCGGCAGGAAGCCGAAGCGGAGGCGGACCGCCTGCGCAGCGAAGCGGACCAGCGCCGGCAGGAAGCCGAAGCCGGTCAGTCCGAGGCCCAGACGCTGCGGGAAAAGACGGGGGAACAGCTCAGGAAGGCCGATGAACTCGATCCGGACAAGGATTCCGGCCGGCATCGGGGCGAGGGATCGACCGATGACGGTACCGGTAGCGGTGGCGGCGACAGCCACGGGCGCGGAAGCCACAAGCGCGGAAGCCACGAGCGCGGTACGCGAGGGTAATTCCGGGGCCCGCGGGTAGCGACAGACGGAGCCGGTCCGCGGGATAATGGTCTCGGCGATCGCTCGACCGAGGTCGGTCAGGGGGAGTGACGGACATGGCCGCCAGAACCTGGTTCATCACTGGCGCGTGCCAGGGAATCGGACGCGAATTGACGGAGCAACTGCTGGCAAGAGGCGAGCGGGTGGCGGCGACCGCCCGCCGCCCGGCGAACCTTGCGCCGTTGCGCGAAGAGCATCCGGACTGCTTGTGGACGGCCTGCCTGGACGTGACGGACACCGCTGGAGTGCGCAACGTCATCGAACGCGCTTTCGGGGAACTCGGCAGGATCGACGTCGTCATCTCCAATGCCGGCTACGGTCTCTCCGGCGCGGCCGAGGCGCTGTCGGACGCGGAGATCGAACGGGAGATCGCCACCAACCTCACGGGCTCGATCCAGCTCGCGCGGGCAGTGCTGCCTTACCTGCGCTTGCAGGGCGGCGGGCGGATCGTCCAGCTGTCCAGCATGGGCGGCCAATGGGCCATGCCCGGCCTAAGCATCTACCATGCGACCAAATGGGGGATCGAGGGGTTTCTCGAAGCCCTGATTCCGGAAGTAGCGCCGTTCGGGATCGAGGTCACAATGGTGGAGCAGGGCACCTCGCGCACGAATTTCGGCGCTGCGCGCGGAGATCCAGCGAAGATGGCGGCCGCGATCATCGCCTCGGCGGACACCCGTCCGGCACCGAAGCGGCTGACCCTGGGCAGCGACGCTTACACGAACGTGAAATCGGCCCTGGAGCAGCGGCTTGCCGCCTTGCAGGCGCAGCGCGACCTCGCGCTCTCGACGGACTTTCCGGCCGACCCTGCCGCCTCGTGCGGGCTCCCCCGCGAGCTGTCCCGCCATTAGGCGCACCGGCGTCGAACACGGAAGACAACAGAAGGGGTCCCCGGCTCACAGTGACCGGGGACCCCTTCTGAATTTGTGGAGGCCGGCTGCCATGCGGCCGGCCGGAGCTCGCCGGGAGCTTAGGCGGAGACCGGCGCGGTGGCGGCAACCAGGGCGTTCAGCACACCGGCAACCTGCTCGGCGACCTCGGCGTCATCCTTCGGGTGGATTTCGGCGAAGCGGACCACCGACTGCGGGATGGAGAGCTTGGCGTCTTCCAGCACCTTGGCACCGGCGATGTTCAGGGCCTTGCGGGCCTCATCCTGCGCCCAGACGCCACCGTACTGGCCGAAGGCGGTACCGACGACGGCGGTCGGCTTGTTCGCTGCGGCGCCGGCACCGTAGGGGCGGGACAGCCAGTCGATGGCGTTCTTCAGCACGGCCGGCATGGTGCCGTTGTACTCGGGGGAGACCAGCAGCAGCGCGTCGGCCTGGGCTGCGGCTTCGCGCAGGGCGGCGGCCGCAGCCGGAACCTGGCCCTCAACGTCGATGTCCTCGTTGTAGAAGGGGATGTTCCCGAGGCCTTCGTAGATGGAAACCTCAACGCCTTCCGGGGCGTTGGCGGCAGTGGCCTCGGCCAGCTGCTGGTTGGTGGAGCCATTGCGCAGGGAGCCGACGAGGGTCAGGACGAAAGTAGCCATATGAGGTTCTCCTTCAAGTTGTTGAACTGTCAACCAGTATAAGCGGACCGCGGTCCGGATGCATTCCCGGACCCTATGATGGATCCGTGGACGGGGGATTGCTGCCGATGGCAGGAACGGGCGACGGCGAGCGCGGCGATGCCGCCCGGAACCGCGCCATTGTGCTGGAAGCGGCGCGGGATTTCATGGCCAGGCATGGAGTCGATGCCCTGACCATGGACGCGCTCGCGCAGCATGCGGGTGTGGGCAAAGGCACAATTTTCCGCCGCTTCGGCAGCCGCGCAGGACTCATGGTCGCGCTGCTGGACCACACTGAGAAGGAATTCCAGCGCTCGTTCATGTTCGGGCCGCCGCCGCTGGGACCGGGGGCTCCCGCCGTCGAACGTTTGGTCGCCTTCGGGATCGCGCGGATCGGCATTGTCGAGACGCACGGCGAGCTGCAGCGGGCGGCGGATGCCTCCACTGCGCTGCGTTACGCCCACCCCGCGCGCCGGTTGGTGCGCCGGCACCTATCGATGCTGCTTGCCGAGGCTGGGGTGAAGTGCGACGCCGACCTGGTCACCTACCAGCTCATGGCCACCCTGGATGCGGAGCTGCTGCTGTACCTGCGGCACGTGGAGCGCATGCCGCTGGAGCGGCTGGCCGACGGCTGGGCGGACCTGGTGCGCAGGGTCACGGCATAGCGGCGCCGGTTGCAGGCGGCTAGCCTTGTGCCATGGCTCACAGCGCAGCTTCACACCCGCAGGCAATCCGCACCGCCGTCTTCGGCTTCGGCCTGGGTGGCAAGGTGTTCCATGCGCCGTTGATCGCGGTGAATCCGCGGTATTCACTCGATGTCATCGTCACCTCGGACCCGGCCCGCCAGGAGGCGGCGCGGGCCAGCTATCCGCAGGCCCACATCGTGTCCCGGCCGCACGACGCCCTGGCCTATGCGCACCAGCTGGACCTGGCCGTCGTCACCACGCCGCCGGCCACCCATGGAGCACTTGTGGAGGCGGCGCTGGAGGCCGGGCTCGCCGTCGTCGTCGACAAACCCTTCGTGCCGCATGCCGTCGATGCGGAGCGGATCATCACGTACGCCGAACGGCGGGGACTGGCGCTGTCCGTCTTCCAGAACCGCCGCTGGGACGGGGACTTCCTGACCGTGAAGAAGCTGCTGGCGCACGGCGCGCTGGGCACCGTGCACCGTTTCGAGTCGCGGATCGACCGCTGGCAGCCGGTGGTCACCAAGGTGTGGAAGCGGGACACCGCGGCGGCCGACGGCGGCGGCATTCTCTACGACCTCGGACCGCACGTGATCGACCAGGCGCTGCAGCTGTTTGGGCCGGCGGAGCTGCTGTATGCCGAAATTGCGGCGAACCGGGGCGACGGCGGACCTGATGACGACGTCTTCCTGGCCCTGAAGCATACGACGCCGGCGGGAACCGTGATCTCGCATCTGGCCCTGAATGGCCTGGCCGCGCAGTCGGGTCCCCGCTTCCGGATACTCGGCTCCAAGGCCGCCTACGTCAAGTGGGGCGCGGATACGCAGGAGCCCTCCATCATCGAGGGCATCCGCCCCGGCGACGAGGACTATGGCGTGGAGCCGGCCGAGGCCTGGGGCACGCTGGGCGTGGATACTGCGCTGGACACGGTGCCGACCGAGCGCGGCAACTGGCCCGCGTTCTATGAGCAGATGGCTGCAGCGATCCGCGACGGCGGTCCGGTGCCGGTGGAGCCGAGGGACAGCCTGCCGGTGCTGGGAATCATCGAGGAGGCGCACCGGCGGGCGGGCGGGTAGCGGACGGCACGGCTGCTCCGGTTCGGTGTTACTGGATCGCTGCAGCTTTGGCGAGGTCGGTGGCCAGCAGGCGCTGCAGCAACTGGTCCAGTTCCCTGGCAGCGTTGCTGTCCAGCCCTGCGAACAGCATGTCGTTGACCCGCACCGTCTTCGGTTCGAGCTCCCGGACCAGGTCCTGGCCCGTGTCCGTGAGATCGACCATGTTGCGACGGCGGTCCGCTGAATCGCGAGCGCAAGTGATGTAGCCATTGCGCCGCAGCCGGGCGATGATGTCCGCCATCGTGGACTTGTCGACCTGGACCAGCCGGCCCAAGTCCCGCTGGCTGATGCCGGGGTTGTCCCGCAGCGCATGCAACACGCCGAACTGCACTGAGGTCACATCGGCAGATACCTCGTGCTGCCACGTCCAGGTGTGCATCTGAAGTGCGCGCCGCAGCAGCACGCTGCGGACATCCTGATAGTTGGGAAGAATCACCTGGCAATTATGGCACCGAATTGTGAGGAAGGTCGCAGCGGTGTGTAGCCTAGGCCGTACGCATACGGACTATTTTAGTCCCCCGGTTGCTGGAATTTGAGTAGTTAGGCCCCCGTATTGGACATCAAGGCACGTATCGAAGCGTCTCCCATGACCAGGATGCAGATCGGTATCGTCGCCATCTGCGTTGCGCTCAACATGATTGACGGTTTCGACGTTTTGGTCATGGCTTTCAGCGCCACCGCCATCACCGAACAGTGGGCCCTGTCTGCCAGCCAGCTGGGTCTGCTGCTGAGCGCCGCGTTGTTCGGGATGGCGATCGGCTCGATCCTGCTGACCCAGGTCGCCGACGTGATCGGCCGGCAGAAGACCATCCTGATCTCGGCACTCACGATTTCCGCCGGCATGCTGGCCTCCGCTTTCGCCCCCAGCTACGAACTGCTGTTCCTGCTGCGCTTCATCACCGGCCTGGCGATCGGCACCATGCAGGCAAGCCTGAATGTCTTCGTGGCGGAGTATTCCTCGGCCAAGCGGCGCTCGACGTCGATCAGCTTCTACAGTGCCGGACAGCCGATCGGCGGCATGCTGGGCGGCATCATCGCAGGCATCCTGATCAGCAGTTTCGGCTGGCGCTCTGCCTTCATCTTCGGCGGTCTCGTGACTCTGGCCATGGTGCCGTTCATCGTCAGGTTCCTGCCGGAGTCACTGGACTACCTGCTGGCCAAGCGGCCTGAGGATGCGCTTTCCAAGGTAAACGGCATCGTGGCCAAGCTGGGCCAGCCCGCCCTCAACCAGCTTCCCGAGGTCTCCACGGGCACAGCGCTGTCCGCCGGTGCGCGCTGGAAGACACTGTTCGGCAGCAAGTACGGCACGGCCACGCTGTTCCTATCGATCGCCTTCCTGGTGCTGATGGCCAGCTTCTACTTCGCCAACTCCTGGACCCCCAGCCTGCTGACCACCAGCGGCTTCTCCGTCCAGGACGGCATCAATGCGGGCACGCTGTTCAGCTTCGGCGCCATCTTCGGCTCTATCATCTTCGGCCTGATCGCGGCCCGCTTTTCGGTCAAATGGACGCTGGTGGTCTTCTTCCTCCTCGGCGGCGCGGGCTTTGCGCTTTATGCCGTTGCCTCCGGTTCCCTGACCCCCGCGCTGGTCAGCGCCGCGGTGCTGGGCTTCGTGGTCAACGCGGGCATCGCCGGCATGTTCTCCATCGGCCCGGTGTACTACGGTTCGGACGTCCGCGCCACGGCGGTCGGCTTCATCACCGGCATGGGCCGGATCGGCGCCATCATCTCCCCGATTCTCGCCGGGGCCCTGATTGACGGCGGCTGGAAGCCGGGCAATCTGTACTACTTGTTCATCGTCCCGATGGTCGTTGGCGCTGTGGCCATTGCGGTGCTGCGCAGCCACCGCCGGCAACAGGCCGGAACTCAAGTTCCCGCCGCCGTCGGAGCGGCCAGTTAACCGCCCCGGCCGAACACAGGAAACCCGCCGGACCCGTCAGGTCCGGCGGGTTTCCTGTGCGCGGCGCAGCTCCACCCAACACGGCTATGTGAGCAGAATCACGGCAAATCAGTTACCGAACGAAAAGTCGGTTATCGAAGGGTGGGAAACCGCTTGAATCCGGGCGTCCTGCGGTGTCACGGCCACTCTCGGCTCCTGTTGGGCATGTGCTGTCGCGCACAAGGAGATGTTGGGCCGGTCATATACTGGCATGGCCGCAGCCACAGTGGCCCCTTCCAATTGCCGGTCCGTCAACCGTGCGAGCAATTGGTGCGTACACGGATAAACAGATAGGCCCGGAGATGGAACTCAAACAACGCATTGAAGCGTCGCCCATGAAGAGGGCGCAGATCGGCATCATCGCCATCTGCACGGCGCTCTACATGATCGACGGTTTCGATGTGCTGGTGATGGCGTTCAGCGCCAGCGCCCTCACCGAGGACTGGCAGCTCAATGGTGCCCAGCTGGGCATTCTCCTCAGTGCCGCACTGGTCGGCATGGCCATCGGCTCCATTTTCGTCTCCACCATCGCCGACATCATCGGCCGCCGGAAGACCATCCTGTTCTGCGCCGTCGTCGTAGCCGCAGGCATGCTGGCCTCCAGCTTCGCCCCGGGGTACGAAGTGCTGCTCCTGCTGCGCTTCATCACCGGCACCGCCATCGGCACGCTGCAGGCGAGCCTGAATGTCTTCGCCTCCGAATTCTCCAACGCCAAGCGCCGCTCCACCGCACTGGCGATTGTAAGCATCGGCCAGCCCATCGGCGGCGTGCTCGGCGGCCTGGCCACCGGTCTGCTGATTGCCGCCTGGGGATGGCGTTCGGCCTTCATGTTCGGTGCCATCATCACGCTGATCATGATCCCGATCATCATGCGTTTCCTGCCGGAATCCATCGACTACCTGCTGGTCAAGCGACCGGCCAACGCACTGCAGCAGATCAACACGGTCCTGCGCCGGATCGGCCAGCCGGCCGTCACGGAACTGCCGGCAGCCGCGCCGCGTGCCGCCCAGCAGAAGTCCCGCTTCGCGGACGTGCTGACCGGCGCCAACGCTCGCCGCACCATCCTGATCTCCCTGGCCTATTTCATCCTGATGGCCAGCTTCTACTTCGCCAACTCCTGGACCCCGCGCCTGGTCACCGCCAGCGGTTTCTCCACTCAGGATGGCATCCTTGCCGGCACGCTGTTCAGCGTCGGTGCCATCATCGGTGCAGTAGTGCTGGGTGCCTTCGGTGCGCGGTTCCCGATGCGGCGCGTGCTGGCCGTGTTCTTCGTGCTCGGCGGCGCCACATTCGGTGTCTTCGCGCTTTCCACTGGTTCGTTGGCGGGCGCGCTGTTCGCAGCGGCCCTGGTGGGCTTCGGCTCCAACGCACCGATCGCCGGCATGCTGGCCATCAGTCCCACCTACTACACCTCCGAGGTCCGTGCCACCGCCCTGGGCCTGGTCATCGGCATGGGCCGCGTGGGCTCCATCGCGTCGCCGATCATCGCCGGTGCCTTCCTGGACAGCGGCTGGGAGCCGGGCAGCCTGTACTTCCTGTTCATCGTTCCGATGCTCATTGGCGCAGTGGTCATTTCGATGCTCGGCAAGCCGGTGCTGCACAGCGCCGAGGCCAAGGAACTCGCCAAGGCGCCGGCCGGGGCACACTGACCCGCCCCTTTCCACGGTTGACTCCGCAGCACGCGCCCGAAAGATCGATCTTTCGGGCGCGTGCTGCTGTGCGAACGGGGGGAGTGGGCGTGGACCCGGTCCCTGGGTCAGCGGTTGACGGCCGTGGCAGGTTCCCAGCCGAGCCGGGGTGCGATCTTCGTGGCCACGGCCTCCAGCACTCGCCGGTGCGAGGCGGCGTCCCCGGGTGCCGGCAGCGTGATGATCAGCTGCGTGGCCTCGGCCAGGGCCTCGTCCGCCAGCAGCCCCTCGGTGATCTGCTCCGGCGAGCCGCAGTGGATCCGGCCGAAGCGCATCGGGATCTTCCCGTCGCGCGGCCGGCCGTCGGGATCCATGCGGGCATTGTAGAAGTCGATGAAACCGCGGTGCTGGGCCTCGTCCTCCGGGGTCAGCAGCGGCAGGATGATCCGCCCCGCCGCCACCCGCGGCGCACGCACTGCTCCGCTGGCGGCGAACTCCTGCTTGTACGCGCGGATCTGCGCGGCCTGCGTGGCCTCGAACGCTTCGCCGGTGTCCTCGCCGTTGAGCGTGGAGACCTGCAGGTCCAGGCCCTGCTCAGCGGTCCGGCGGGCGGTGGCCAGCGTGCCGGGGCCGTACCAGAGCCGGTCCAGCAGGCCCGGGCTGCGCGGGGACAGGGTCAGCTCCGTGTCCGCCGGAACGCTCATGAACCCCTTGCCGCTGTGCGCCAGAGTATTGCCGGACAAGGCTGCGCGCAGCCGCGCAATCCGGTGCTGCGCCTCGTCGGAGAAGGTGCGGTCAGATCTGCCGAAGACTCCGTCCAGAATCGGGGCCAGCCCGGCGATGCCGCCGCTCAGGCCCAGTTCCAGCCGTCCGCCGCTGAGCAGGTCGAGCGTTGCGGCGTCTTCAGCCAGCCGGATCGGGTCCTCGTAGCGCATCGGGATTACGCCGGTCCCCAGCCGGATTCGGCTGGTGCGCTGGGAGACTGCGGCCAGGAAGGTCAGTGGCGAGGACAGGAACGGCTCGAAGTGCCGTACCCTGACCCAGCCGGCGTCCAGCCCCAACTGCTCGGCCCATTCGAAAAGTTCGACGCCGTCCCGCAGCGCCCGTCCGGCGTTCTCCGGTCCGCCGTGGTTGGGGACGAAGGAAAGGAAACCCAGCTCCACGGACGTCAGTGGCCGAAGACGTCGGCGTCGTAGATGTCCGCGACGCCGGTGTCCATGCCGGTCAGCCGGTCCAGTTCCTGCGGCTCCAGTTCGAAATCGAAGATGGAGATGTTCTGCCGCTGCCGGTCCGGATTAGCGGACTTCGGGGTGGCCACGCAGCCCAGCTGGGTGTGCCAGCGCAGTACGATCTGCCCGGGCGTCCTGCCGTACTTCTCCGCCAGCTCGACGATGGCGGCCTCCTGCAGCAGGCCGCTGTCTCGGCCCAGCGGGCTCCAGGACTCGGTGACGATGCCGCGCTCAGCGTGGATAGCCCGCAGGTCGTTGCGGGTGTGCCTGGGATCCAGCTGGATCTGGTTCACCTCCGGCACCAGGCCGTTGTCGTGCAGGTGCTGCAGGTGCGCGGGTTTGAAGTTGGAGACGCCGATCGCCTTGACCCGCCCGTCGGCCAGCAGCTTGGCCATGCCGGCGAAGGCATCGACGTAGCGGTCCTGCGCCGGGTTCGGCCAGTGGATCAGCAGCAGGTCGATGTAGTCCACCCCGAGCCTGCGGGCGCTGTTTTCCCAGGCCTGCTGTACGCCGTCGTAACTGTGCCATTCCTTGTTGAATTTGGTGGTGATGAACACCTCGCCGCGGTCAATCCCGCTGCGGCGGATGCCCTCGCCTACGCCTTCCTCGTTGCGGTAGTTTTCCGCGGTGTCGATGAGCCGGTACCCCAGGCCAAGGGCGGTTTCGACGGCGGCCGCTGTCTCCGCATTGTCCAGGGGCCAGGTGCCCAGCCCGATCAGCGGCATCCTGGCTCCATTCCGCAGCGGAACGGTCGGGGCGACAGTGGACATGCGCAGGCTCCTTCGGTGGCGGTTACCGTCTAAGACTTACCCGGGTTTCGCATGCCCGTCCAGCGTCTTCGCGGCAGGAGTCGGATCGTGACGCCGGCCGCCGCTTAGGATGGGACCGGACCCGACCATTGACCCGCTGGAGGAGCCCTGAGCCCGGCCACCTGGAAGAGCAGCCTGCTGCGCCTGACCCACCTGATCAACTGGCAGGGAGTGCTGGGTGCGGTGGTGGCCCTGCCGGCGATGCTGTGGCTGCGCTGCCGGAATCTGTTCGCACGGTCCAGTGTCCTGGGTGATGGGGAGGCTGTGGTCAGTCTGACCTCGTATGGGCGGCGGACCGGCCGGTCCTTCTATGCGATCGAGGCGATCGGGCGGGGCCGGGTGCGGCCGGTGCGGCTGATCCTCTGGCTGGATGATGAAGACCAGGTCCGGAACCCACCGCGTGCATTGAGGCGACTGATGGCCAGGGGGCTGGAAATCCTCCCCACGCCGGACTACGGACCGCACAAGAAGTACTATCCCTACGCTCGGCTGCACGGCAGGCACCGGCTGCCGCTGGTGACCGCCGATGATGACGCGCTGTACGACGCGGGCTGGCTGGCAGCGCTGCTGGCCTTCCATCGCAGGTTCCCCGGCTGCATCGGCGCGCACCGGGCGCACTTGATGACGCTGACGGACGGCCGTATCGACCCGTACGCCAAATGGGACCGGGCCGATGCGGGGATGGATTCGCTGCGGACCTTCGCCACCGGCATGTCCGGGGTGCTTTACCCGCCGGCGTTCCTGGACCGACTGCGCGATGCGGGCGAGGACTTTCTGCGGACCGCCCGCCATGCGGACGACGTATGGCTGCACGCGATGGCGCTGCGCGCCAATGTGCCGGTGCGCCAGCTCGCCGAAGCGCCCGGCAATTATCCGGCGGTCGGCGGGACCCAGGCCGGCAGCCTCTGGATAGTCAATGTATTGGGCGGGGGCAATGACAGCCAGATCCGCGCCACCTACACGGAGCAGGACGTACGGCGGCTGTGGCAGGACCAACTGGAAACCGGCAGGCCCGCTGTGCGGTAGCCCGACCGCGTGACAGGATGGGCCGCATGAAGATTGTGATTGCCGGAGGACATGGACAGATAGCACTGCTCGCCACTGCGCGCCTTGCGGCGGCCGGCCATGAGGTGGTCGGTCTGGTGCGTAATCCCGCGCACGAGGCGGATCTCCAGGCCGCAGGCGGCCAGGCGCTGGTGCTGGATCTTGAAGCGGCCCGCACGGAGGAGCTCGCCGCGGCGCTGCAGCAAACGGATGCTGTTGTCTTCGCCGCCGGCGCGGGGCCGGGCAGCGGAGCGCAGCGCAAGGACAGCGTCGACCGGGCGGCCTCCATCCTGCTTGCCGATGCCGCCGAGGCCGCGGGTGTGAAGCGGTTCGTGCAGATTTCCGCGATCGGACTGGAGCGGGTGCGCGGGGGCGCGCGGCCCGAGGGCATCGATGACGTTTTCCACGCCTACTTGGTTGCCAAGCTGGCAGCGGAGGACGATCTGCGCACCCGGGACAGTCTGGACTGGACGATCCTGCGGCCCGGCCGGCTCACCGACGATCCCCCGGCGGGCCGGGTGCAGCTGCGGGAATCGGTGGCGTATGGGGAGATCAGCCGCGCCGACGTGGCCGATGTCCTCGCCCAGCTGTTGACTACCGGGGCCGGACGGCACCGGGCGCTGGAACTGGTCGCCGGAGAGGAAACTGTCGAGGCCGCCGTTGCGCGCTACAGCTGAGGCGAGCTAGCCCAGGTACCACCCCGGCGGAGCCCAGCTGGCCGGAACGGCATGGCCCGCGAAGCCATCGCAGGCAGTGCAGAAATAGGTGACCTCCCCGAGCCGCTTTACGTGGCCGTCCGATCCGGTGATGCACGGCATGAAGCTCTCGATGTAGATGAATTCGTCCGTCCTGCAAACATCGCAGTAAGGTTCGGCAACGCGTTCAAGATCCTGGGCCGCAGTCGAACCGGGCAGGAAGTGGTCGGCATCTGCGGACGGATTGATGGTGGTCATGGCGGGCCCCTGTTCTGAAGGCCGTCGGGGAACATAATGCGGCGGCGGCACGCATTCGACGGTGAATGGTGAATCCGGGGAGCTCCGGAGGGCCGCTGCTTGACCTGAGCTTACGTTACCTTATTGTGATATAAACCACAACGGAGGTGCGGCTGGACCTGCGCCTAATCGAAGTGCGTCTCCACGGGGTCGGCGGAGACCTGGCTGATGACCTTCGCTGCAAGGTCGCGCAGCTTGGTGTTCTGGTTGTTCGAAGCGCGGCTCAGGATGCCGAAGGCGTCCTGCTGCGAGCAGCGGTTCTGTGCCATCAGGATGCCGACGGCCAGGTCGATGGTGGTGCGCGCCTGCATCGCTGCCTTGAGGTCGTCCGAGGCCTCCATATGTGTCGCGACCCGGACGGCCAGCAGCAGCGCCTTCGAGGCCTGCGCGGCAGCCACCGCCCTGCCGTCGAAGGCATCGACGGCAGGGGCGTAGAAATCGAGCGCGGTCGCCGATTCCCCTTCTAGGTGCATCGGCACGCCGAGCATTGAGTAGTAGCCATGCTTGGCTACTACACCAAAGTAGTCCGGCCAGCGGGGGTCCGTGCGTGCATCCTTGACCAGGACTGTCTGGTTGGTCCTCAGCGCCTCGAGGCACGGTCCTTCGTCGTAGCCGAGCTGGATCTCGTCCAGAACCTTGGCCTTGTCGCTGCTGTACGCGATGGTGGCGGTTTTGTGGTGGCGCTGCAGGGTGACGCCGCACTGCACCTGGAGGTCCCCGGACAGGACGCCTGCGGAGTAGCGCGCCAGGTCCGTCAGGAAAACGTCCACATCCTTGCTGTCGATGCCCAGGTTCTGCAGTTCCTCGGCTGTGGCGCCGGGGGACTTGAGGATACTCATCTCGGTCTCCAATACATGCGGCGGACCGCTTCCCGGCAGGTCCGGGATCCGGGTCTATCCCTGCGCCGCCTCCGGGTGCGCCTTGGCCTGCCGGGCTGCTTCCTGCGCGGCCAGCCAGTCCAGCACGGACTGCAGCCGGATGCGCCGGTGCGAACCCCGGTACTCCACCGGAATGGTTCCGTTGTCCGTCAGGTTTCGCAGGTACGTGTGCGAAATGCCGGCGGCTTCGGCCGCCTGGGAGGTGGTGAGCAGGGTTTCCACCGAGCTGACCATCACGGCGTCGCCCCGGGCGAAGCGCTCCAGAAGACCGACGACGGCGTCCCGGGCTGCGGCGGGCAGCTTCAGGGCGGTACCGTCCACGAAAACGGTGACATCATCGGATTCCAGCGCACGGCGCAAGGCGCCGGCCTCCGCAGCCTGGAGTGCCGGCGTCGTGCGCGGTTTGAGCTGTGCCATGAAGGTATTGTCCACCGATGACAGCTACTTTGCAGTGGCTGCGAACCCTTCGGCTGCGTCCTTCTCGGCCGCCACCAGTGCCCTGAACTCGGCCCGGCGGGCCTGGTGGTAGGGGTTGCGGCGCAGCACTAAATAGCCAATGCCCAAGGCCACGAACCACAGCGGCGTGACCAGCAGGGCCCGGAGGGTGTCCGGCTCCTGGGTCAGGGCCCAGATGATGAAGGCGAAGAATGCCATGACGACGGCGCACATGGCAATGCCGCCGGGCATCTTGAACTTTGATGCGGCATGCAAGTGCGGGCGGCGCTTCCGGTAGACGATGTAGCTGACCAGGATGATGGTCCAGACGAACATGAACAGCAGTGCGGAGATGGTGGTGACCAGCGTGAAGGCCGCGATGATCGATTCGCCGGCATACAGCAGCACGACGCCGGCCAGCAGGAAGGTGCAGGAGAAGACCAGCGCGTTGCGCGGCACCCGGCGCGGGGACAGGCGGCCGAAGGTCTTGGGGGCGTCGCCTTCATGCGCCAGGCCGAATACCATGCGCGAGGTGGAATATATCCCCGAATTCGCGCTGGATGCCGCGGAAGTGAGGACCACGAAGTTGATCACGCCGGCGGCGATGGCCAGCCCTGCGAGGGCGAACATGCCCACGAAGGGGCTGCGGTCCGCCGAGAATTCCCGCCACGGCGTCACAGAAACAATCACCGTCAGCGCGACCACGTAGAACAGCATCACGCGGATCGGAATGGAGTTGATGGCCCTGGGGAGGTTCTGTTCCGGATCCTTGGCCTCCGCCGCGGTAGTGCCCACCAGTTCGATGCCCACGAAGGCGAATACGGCGATCTGGAATCCGGCGATAAAGCCCATCGGGCCGGTCGGGAACATGCCGCCGTCGTTCCAGAGGTTAGCGAAGGTGGCCTCGGAGCCGTTCGGGGCGGTGAAGCCGGTGATGATGAATACCAGGCCGACCACGATGAGGCCAACGATGGCGATGATCTTGATCAGGGCGAACCAGAATTCGGTTTCACCGAAGGCCTTGACCGTGGGCAGGTTGAGCCCCAGCAGCAGCAGGATGGCGGCCAGCGCGGGGATCCAGAGCTGGAGGTCCGGCCACCAGAAGGCCACATAGCCGGCGATGGCGATCACGTCCGCGATGCCGGTGACAATCCAGCAGAACCAGTAGGTCCAGCCGGTGAAGAACCCGGCCCAGGGCCCCAGCAGGTCCGCGGCGAAGTCGCTGAAGGACTTGTAATTCAGGTTGGACAGCAGGATTTCGCCCATGGCCCGCATGACGAAGAAGAGCATGAAGCCGATGATCATGTAGACGAAGATGACCGACGGACCGGCCAGTGAAATCGTCTTGCCCGAACCCATGAACAGGCCGGTGCCGATGGCGCCGCCGATCGCGATCAGCTGGATGTGGCGGTTGGCGAGCTGGCGTTCGAGGTGGGGCTCGCCCTGGTGCTGCTCGTTGAAAGTGACCAAGTGGGAGTGGCCCTCCCCGGGAACCGCGGCTTCGGCGTCGGGCGGAATGGGGCGGTTGGACATCGGACTTCTTTCTGTCATCGGATCGATGGGCGCGCGGTGGTGCTAATCGTAAGGACCGGGCATGTCGTCCTTGTTCCGCCTCAGCGCACCTGAAATTCAGTGTGAGTCGGCTCACGAGCGAAAGTCAATTTGGTTGACGTTGCGGACGGTATGGGCGAAGCAGGGGGCGCCATGTAGAATCTTGCTCAAGGATAGGCTCCGGCGTATAGTTGTGAGTCGCATCACCCATAATTGAACATGCCTCTGAACCGCGGCGGGAGAGTCCTGCTGATGCTCAATCCGATCAGCAGGCGCCGTAGGAGCAAATCCTCCCCAGGAATCTCTCAGGCCCCTGTACCGCTGCGGCAAGGCAACTCTGGAAAGCAGTCAGGCGGCCAGCTCGCCGGACTCACCGACGGTGCAAGCGCCGAACCTGTGGAAACAGGTGGCGCGGAATCTCTCAGGTCCAATACAGAGCGGGGAGGAACTCGATCCGATTGGCGTCCCTGGACGCCGGAATACCCTGGAGTTCCCCCATGACGGTTCAATCAACAGAAACAGCCTTCGTCGACCGCCACATCGGCGCCCGCAGCAATGACGCGGAGACGATGCTCAAGCAGCTGGGCTACGCCAGCGTGGACCAGCTTGTCGACACCGCCGTTCCGGCGGACATCCGCCAGAGCGCGCCGCTGAACCTGCCGCCCGCCCGCAGCGAAATGGAAGTCCTTGCGGACCTGCGTGCGCTCGCTGCGAAGAACACCGTGGCCGTCCAGATGATTGGCCAGGGCTACTACGACACCGTGACCCCGCCGGTCATCCTGCGCAATGTCCTGGAGTCTCCGGCCTGGTACACCGCCTACACCCCCTACCAGCCCGAAATCTCGCAGGGCCGGCTCGAGGCCCTGCTCAACTTCCAGACCATGGTCGAGGACCTGACGGCACTGCCGATCGCCAACGCCTCCATGCTGGATGAAGCCACCGCCGTGGCCGAGGCCGTGCTGCTGATGCGCCGCGTCAACAAGGCGCACCAGGACGGCAAAGTCGTCCTGGACCAGGACGTGCTGCCGCAGACCATTGCAGTCGTTAAGGGCCGGGCCAAGGCACTGGACTTCGAGGTTGAGGTTGTGGACCTGTCCGCCGGACTGCCCGAAGGGGACATCGTCGGCATCGTGCTGCAGCAGCCGGGTGCCTCCGGCAACGTCGGCAGCCACGCTGCGGTGATCAAGGCCGCGAAGGCCCGCGGTGCCATGGTGACGGTCGCTGCCGACCTGCTGGCCCTCACTCTCATCACCCCGCCCGGCGACCAGGGCGCCGATATCGCCGTCGGCAACTCCCAGCGCTTCGGCGTGCCGCTGTTCTACGGTGGCCCGCACGCTGCCTACATGGCCGTGCGCACGGGCCTGGAGCGCTCGCTGCCGGGCCGGCTGGTCGGCGTCTCCAAGGACTCCGCCGGTACTGCCGCCTACCGTCTGGCCCTGCAGACACGCGAACAGCACATCCGCCGCGAAAAGGCCACGTCCAACATCTGCACGGCCCAGGCCCTGCTGGCGATCGTTTCCAGCATGTACGCCGTCTACCACGGCCCGGAGGGCCTGAAGGCCATCGCGCAGCGGACCAGCGGCCACGCCCGCACCCTGGCCTCCGTCCTCACGGGCGCCGGCTTGGAGCTCGCCTCGGAGCACTTCTTCGACACCCTCACCGTCCGCGTCCCGGGCCGTGCGGGCGAGGTCATCAAGGCCGCCGAGGCCAAGGGCATCAACCTGCGCAGCATCGACGCGGACCAGGTGGGCATCTCCTGCGACGAAACCACGACGGCGGCACACCTGGCCGCGGTTGCCGGAGCCTTCGGTGTCGACGACGCTGAGGCCAAGGTCCGGGCGGCCGCCTCGGCGACCCCCGGTTTCGAGCTGAAGTCTGACGTCGAACGCACCTCCGCGTACCTGACCCACCCTGTCTTCCACATGCACCGGTCCGAGACGCAGATGCTCCGCTACCTGCGCCGCCTGTCCGACCGCGACCTGGCGCTGGACCGGACCATGATTCCGCTGGGCTCCTGCACCATGAAGCTGAACGCGACGGCGGAGATGGAATCCATCAGCTGGCCGGAGTTCGCCTCCATCCACCCCTTCGCTCCGGATCACCAGACCGTGGGCTGGCGGGAACTGATCGCCGACCTGGAGGCCCGGCTGTCCGAGATCACCGGCTACGCCGGCGTCTCCATCCAGCCGAACGCCGGATCGCAAGGCGAGTACGCCGGCCTGCTGGCCATCCGCCGTTACCACCTGGCCAACGGCGATGACCAGCGCGATGTCTGCCTGATCCCTGCTTCCGCACACGGCACCAACGCCGCGTCCGCGGTGCTGGCGGGCCTGAAGGTCGTCGTCGTGGCCACCGCGCACGACGGCACGATCGACCACGCCGACCTGAAGGCAAAGATCGAGAAGCATGCCGACCAGCTGGCCGGCATCATGATCACCTACCCGTCCACTCACGGCGTGTACGACGCCGACGTCCGCGAGGTCTGCGATGCGGTCCACGCCGCCGGCGGCCAGGTGTACATCGACGGAGCCAACCTGAACGCGCTGGTCGGCCTGGCCAAGCCGGGTCAGTTCGGCGGCGACGTGTCCCACCTGAACCTGCACAAGACCTTCTGCATCCCGCACGGCGGCGGCGGACCCGGCGTCGGCCCGGTCGCCGTGGCCGAGCACCTGGTGCCGTTCCTGCCCGGCAACGCGGCTCTGGCGGAGGACGAGGGCAAGGGCATTCCGGTGTCCGCGTCCAAGTATGGATCCGCCGGCGTGCTGCCCATCTCCTGGGCGTACGTGGCCATGATGGGCGGGGAAGGCCTGACCCAGGCCACCAAGAGCGCACTGCTGGCCGCCAACTACATTGCCTCCCGCCTCAATGAGCACTTCCCCGTGCTCTACACCGGCAACGACGGCTTGGTGGCACACGAGTGCATCCTGGACCTGCGCGAACTGACCGCCCGCACCGGCGTCACCGCGGAGGATGTGGCCAAGCGCCTGATCGACTACGGCTTCCACGCCCCGACGCTGGCGTTCCCCGTAGCCGGCACGCTGATGGTCGAGCCGACCGAGTCCGAGGACCTCGCGGAGATCAACCGCTTCATCGACGCGATGATTTCCATCCGCGGCGAGATCGAGCAGGTGGCCAACGGCGACTTCACCGCCGAGGCCAGCCCGCTGCGCCTGGCTCCGCACACTGCGGCAGCCGTGGCCAGCTCCGACTGGGACCGCAAGTACAGCCGCGAGCAGGCGGTCTTCCCGCTGCCCTCGCTGAAGATGGATAAGTACTTTGCGCCGGTTGGCAGGATCGACGGCGCCGCCGGCGACCGCAACCTGATCTGCTCCTGCCCGCCGATCGAAGAATTCGCCAACTAAGGATCCGTGAGGAACGTTTATGAGCACTGAAGCTGCAACCAGCCAGTACACAGCCCTCTACGCAGAGCACGAGAAGCTTGGCGCGTCCTTCACCGACTTCGGTGGGTGGCAGATGCCGCTCAAGTACAGCAGCGAGCTGGCCGAGCACCATGCCGTCCGGAAGTCCGCCGGCCTGTTCGACCTGTCCCACATGGGAGAGGTCTGGGTCACCGGCCCCGAGGCCGGCAAATTCCTGGACTACGCGCTGGCGGGCAAGCTGTCCGGCATCACTGTGGGCAAGGCGAAGTACTCCCTCATCTGCAACGAAGCCGGCGGCATCATCGATGACCTGATCAGCTACCGCCGCGCGGAGGACAAGTACCTCGTTGTCCCCAACGCCGGCAATGCCAAGGTGGTTGCCGCCGCCCTGGCCGAGCGCGCCGCCAACTTCGACGTGGTAGTGGACGACCAGACCGCTGCCACCTCCCTGGTGGCTGTGCAGGGTCCGCGCAGCGTGGACATCCTGCTCACCCTTGTTCCGGCGGCGCAGCACTCCATCGTCACGGACATGAAGTACTACGCAGCGGACGAAGTCGAGTTCACCTTCGGCGCCGGTCCGGTGAAGCTGCTGCTGGCCCGCACCGGCTACACCGGCGAGGACGGCTTTGAAATCTACGTGCCGAACGAGCAGGCAGCCGCGCTGTGGTCCGCCCTGCTGGAAGCCGGCCGGGAGTTTGAGCTGCAGCCGGCCGGCCTGGCCTGCCGCGACTCCCTGCGCCTGGAAGCCGGCATGCCGCTGTACGGCAACGAACTGTCCCTGGAGACCAGTCCGTACGACGCCGGTCTGGGTCCGGTTGTGGCGCTGTCCAAGGAAGGCGACTTCGTGGGCCGCGCCGCGCTGGAAGCCAAGAAGGCGGAGGGTTCGCCCCGCAAGCTGGTCGGCCTGAAGGGCCTGGGCCGCCGGGCGGGCCGTTCCCACTACCCAGTCACGGTGGACGGCAAGGTTATCGGCGAAGTCACCTCCGGTGCCCCGAGCCCGACTCTTGGCTACCCGGTTGCCCTGGCCTACGTCGACACCGACTACGCCGAGATCGGCACCAAAGTCGACGTCGACCTGCGCGGCAAGGCGGAGCCGTTCGAAGTCGTAGCGCTTCCGTTCTACAAGCGCGCCAAGTAGGTTCGCTGGCTGGGTTTGGTGCCGGGGCGGGAGATTTTTCAACGCGCTTAGACACGTCGCTCGTTCCTCGCTCCGCGATGCCCGCTTATGAATAAATCTCCCGCCCCTCACCCGCCACAGCCCACTCGATAACAGAGTTTCCGTTAGCACTTCCCGAAAGGTATTGATTATGAGCAAGGTTCAGTCCGGTCTTCGTTATTCGGCCGAGCATGAGTGGGTTGACTCGGCATCGCCCGTCAAGGTTGGCATCTCGCAGGTGGCTGCCGACGCCCTCGGCGACGTCGTCTACGTCGACCTGCCCGAAGCGGGCAGCACCGTCACCGCCGGCGAAACCTGCGGCGAGGTCGAGTCCACGAAGTCCGTTTCCGACCTGTACTCCCCGGTCTCCGGCGAGGTCGCCGAGGTCAACCAGGCCGCCATCGATGACCCGAGCCTGCTGAACTCCGATCCGTACGGTGCCGGCTGGCTGTTCACTGTCAACGTCACCGAAGAGGGCAAGCTGCTCTCCGCCGAGGAGTACGCCGAGGCCAACGGAGGCGAGCTGTGAACGCCGCAAGCGCCGTCGGAATCAATTACCTGGACGGCCTGCTGGCCGAGGTAGACCCGGAAGTCGCTGCGCAGATCGACAATGAGGCCAACCGTCAGCGCCACGGCCTGGAAATGATCGCCTCGGAGAACCACACCGCGGTGGCCGTCATGCAGGCCCAGGGCTCTGTGCTGACCAACAAGTACGCCGAGGGCTACCCGGGCAAGCGCTACTACGGCGGCTGTGAGTTCGTGGACGTCATCGAGCAGCTGGCGATCGACCGCGTCAAGGCGCTCTTTGGCGCCGGGTTCGCGAACGTGCAGCCGCACTCCGGCGCCCAGGCCAACGCTTCAGTGATGCATGCGCTGATCAAGCCGGGTGACACTATCCTGGGCCTGAACCTGGCGCACGGCGGCCACCTGACCCACGGCATGCGGCTCAACTTCTCCGGCCGCCTCTACAATGTGGTGCCCTACCAGGTCTCCGAGGCGGACAACCGCGTGGACATGGCCGAGGTGGAGCGCCTGGCCAAGGAGCACCGACCGAAGCTGATCGTGGCGGGCTGGTCCGCTTATGCCCGCCAGCTGGACTTCGCCGAATTCCGCCGGATCGCCGACGAGATCGGCGCGTACCTGATGGTGGACATGGCGCACTTCGCCGGCCTGGTGGCCGCCGGCCTGCACCCGAGCCCGGTCCCGCACGCCCATGTGGTCACCTCCACCACGCACAAGACCCTGGCCGGTCCGCGCGGCGGCATCATCCTGACCAATGACGCGGACATCGCCAAGAAGATCAACAGCGCGGTCTTCCCCGGACAGCAGGGCGGCCCGCTGGAGCACGTGATCGCTGGCAAGGCCGTGGCCTTCAAGATCGCCGCGACCCCGGAGTTCAAGGAGCGCCAGGAGCGCGTGCTGGCCGGCGCCCGGATCCTGGCTGAGCGCCTAACGCAGCCGGATGTTGCCGCCAAGGGCATTTCCGTCCTGACCGGCGGCACCGACGTGCACCTGGTCCTGGTGGACCTGCGCAACTCTGAGCTCGACGGCCAGCAGGCGGAGGACCGCCTGGCTGCCATCGACATCACCGTCAACCGCAACGCAGTGCCGTTCGACCCTCGCCCGCCGATGGTCACCTCCGGCCTGCGCATCGGCACCCCCGCCCTTGCCACCCGTGGCTTCGGCGAGGAGGCCTTCCGCGAGGTCGCCGACATCATCGCCGAGGCCCTGGTGGCCCCGGCGGATGCCGACCTCGCTCCGCTGAAGAACCGCGTCCAGGCCCTGGCCGGCGCGTTCCCCCTGTACCCGGGCGTCGCCGACCTTTCCGGCACCGGCCAGGACAAGTCAGACTAAGGAGCCATCATGGCTGTAGGCGTATTCGACCTCTTCTCCGTCGGCATCGGGCCGTCCAGTTCCCACACGGTGGGCCCGATGCGGGCCGCTGCCGTCTTCGCGGAGGAGCTGGTCTCCACCGGAGTGCTGGACCAGGTGGCGGAACTGCGCGTGGATCTGTACGGTTCGCTGGCCGCCACCGGCCGCGGGCACGGCACCATGACCGCAGTGCTGCTGGGGCTGGAGGGTTTCCACCCGGAGCTGATCCTTCCGGACGAGGTCGAATCACGCCTGGCAACCATCGCCGAAACCGGCCAGCTGCAGCTCGGCTCGCAGGTGGCCGGTTCCGGCGCCGATGGTTCCGGCCGGAGCATCCGCTACGCCGTGGAGGACATGGTGCTGCACCCGCTCACCATCCTGCCTCGGCACACCAACGGCATGAAGTTCGAAGTGAAGGACGACGCCGGCACGGTCCTGCACAGCGCCACCTTCTTTTCCGTGGGCGGCGGCTTCATTGTCCGCGAGGGCGAGGAGGACGCCGCGGCGGAGGAGCTGGAGTCGTCCAAGGAACAGCTGCCGTACCCGTTCCGGACTGCCGTTGAGCTGCTCAGGCACTGTGCGGATACCGGCCTGGGCATCAGCGACATCATGATGCTCAATGAGAAGGTGTCCCGCTCCGAGGAGGAAATCCGGGAGGGCCTGCTCCACATCTGGAACGTGATGGAGGAGTGCAAGGACAACAGCCTGAAGCGTGAAGGCGTGCTGCCCGGCGGACTGAAGGTCCGCCGTAGGGCGCCTGGGTGGCACGCGCGCCTGCTGAAGGAAGACAAGGACCGGGATCCCAAGTACTGGCAGGAATGGGTGAACCTGGTGGCCCTGGCGGTGAACGAGGAGAACGCCTCCGGCGGCCGGGTGGTCACCGCGCCGACCAACGGTGCGGCGGGCATCATCCCCGCGGTGCTGTTCTATGCCACGCACTACGCGCCGGGCATGGCGGAGGCCACGGAGGAGGACAGGCACGACGTCGTCATCAAGTTCCTGCTGGCGGCCGGCGCCGTCGGCGTGCTGTACAAGGAACAGGCCTCCATCTCCGGCGCGGAAGTGGGCTGCCAGGGCGAGGTGGGTTCGGCGTCGTCCATGGCGGCGGCGGGCCTGGCCGAGATCATGGGCGGCAGCCCCGCGCAGGTGGAGAACGCTGCGGAGATCGCAATGGAGCACAACCTGGGCCTGACCTGCGATCCGATCGGCGGGCTGGTGCAGGTCCCCTGCATCGAGCGCAATGCGATCGCGGCGGCCAAGGCGATCAACGCGGCGAAGATGGCGCTGTGGGGCGACGGCACGCACCGCGTGTCACTGGACGAAGTCATCATCACGATGCGCGAAACCGGCAAGGACATGAGCTCCAAGTACAAGGAGACGGCCATGGGTGGACTGGCCGTCAATGTGGTGGAGTGCTGACCTGCCCCCAATAGGCTGGAACCCCCGGATTCAGGGCCGGGGGTTCCTCTATTTAAGCGGCTTTAGCCGGGCGCGCCGCGGACGATGTGGATGTTGAAATCCGCGGTCCCAATGGACTGCATGGTGGCCAGCCAGAGCGGCAGGTACATCTCCATCCCGCGGGCGGCGGCCAGCCCGCCGAGGTCCAGGATGTTCTCCGGCGGCCAGCCGAACTCCTCCAGCAGCCCGGTCACCGTTTCCTTGGCTTCCTCGTCATCGCTTGCGACGAATGCGTTGTGCGGCGCGGATAGCCGGCCCGGCTGGGTCATGACCTGGTGGTTCATCGTGTTCAGGGCCTTGACCACCCGCGTCTGCGGGAAGGCGCGCTGGAGCTGCTCGGCCAGGCTGTCCGTGTTGGCGATGGACAGCGACGGCGGGAAGCCCCGCGAGAAGTCCAGCGGATTGGCCACGTCCAGCAGCACAGCTTCCTCCTGAGGTCCGACGGCGGCCAGCGCCTCCAGCGACACGGCACCGGCCGTGGCATTGACCACCAGTTCGCCGTGGTCGCCGGCCTCGGCGAAGGCGACCAGGGGAATGTGCTGGTGGGCTGCGTGCCAGAGGGCGAATGGCTGGTTGCCGGCTGCGTCCTTGCCGGTGCGTTCCAGCGTTGCCTCCGGGCTGCGCGTCCCCATCACGACATCGTGCCCCACCTCCGCGAGCTTGTCCGCCAGGATGCGGCCGACGGGTCCGGTTCCGATCACTGCGGTCTTCATGCTGGCCACGCTAGTCCTTTGCGGGGTGCGGGTCCATCGTGCGGAAGCCATGAAGTAACGGGGGCCCGTCGGCGGCTGGCCTCAGTGGGCGAGCCAAGACAAATGCTTAGCGCCTTCTAGCGGTGCCTGAACTCCGGCTGGCGCTTCTCGGTGAAGGCGGCCATGCCTTCCTTCTGGTCCTCGGTGGCGAACAGCGAATGGAAAATACGGCGCTCGAACAGCACGCCCTGAGCCAGCCCCGTTTCGAACGCGGCGTTGACGGCTTCCTTGGCCAGCATGGCAACCGGCTTGGACTTGGAGGCGATCACTTCGGCGGCCTTCACGGCCTCAGCCACTACATCCGCGGACGGTACCACCCGCGATACCAGTCCGGCGCGTTCCGCTTCTTCCGCACCCATGAAGCGGCCGGTCAAGACCATGTCCATGGCTTTGGATTTGCCTACTGCGTGCGTGAGCCGCTGCGAACCGCCCATGCCTGGAATGATGCCCAGATTGATTTCCGGCTGGCCGAACTTGGCGTTGTCTCCAGCGATGATGAAGTCACACATCATGGCCAGCTCGCAGCCGCCGCCCAAGGCAAAACCGGACACAGCCGCCACCACGGGGATACGCAGCCGGGTGAGGTCCTCCCAGCGCCGGAACCAGTCGGCAGCGTACATGTCCATGTACCCTTTCGAAGCCATTTCCTTGATGTCCGCACCAGCCGCAAATGCCTTCGGGGAGCCCGCCAGCACCACAGCCCCGACCTCCGGGTCCACATCCATTGCGGTGACTGCCGCTACCAGTTCGTCCATGGTGGCCTTGTTGAGCGCATTCAGTGCTTCCGGCCTGTTCAGGGTCACCAGGCCCACGCGGCCGCGGCGCTCTACCAGAATGTTTTCGTACGGCTGCGTCACGCCTTGCCCCTCGCCTGAATTAATCGTCTGGATCTGGTCGAACTCCACGCTATCCGAATTCCAGGCTTATTCTTGGCTGTCGGTACCGGCGGCCACGCCGGCCAGTCCCAGTTCACGGTCCCCCAAGGGCGCCAAGTAGTGCTCGACGTCGCTCGCGGACACTTCCGCCAGGCTGGCCGGTTTCCACTGCGGGTTGCGGTCCTTGTCCACCACCTGCGCACGGATGCCTTCGCGGAAATCCGGTGCGGCCAGGCAGCGAAGCCCCACCCGATACTCCTGGTCCAAGGCTTCCTCAAGGGTCTTCCCCCGCACGCGGCGCAGCGACTCCAGGGCAACCTTGACCGCCGTCGGGGACTTCGCCCGTATGGTTTCCGCCGCCGCGGCCGCCTCACCACCCTGGGCGAGCAGCCGCCGGAGAATTTCCTCCGCGTCATCGGACGCATAGCTGGAATCAATCCACTCCCGCTGAGCCTCCAAGTCAGAGTCCGGAGCTTTTTCGGCAAAACGGGCGACGGCGGCTTCCGCGCTTTCGGTTTCCAGCGCCACCGCCAAATCGGCCAGATCTGCAGTTGGCACAAAGTAGTCAGCGAGGCCCAGGAACAGGGCATCCGCACCGCTGAGATGGGCGCCCGTCAGGGCCGCATGGGTGCCGGCTTCCCCCGGTGAGTGCGCAAGCAACAGGGTGCCGCCGACGTCGGGTACAAATCCGATGGTGGTTTCCGGCATGCCCATCCGGGTGCGCTCGGTGACCACGCGGATCGATCCATGCGCTGATATCCCCACGCCACCGCCCAGGACCAGACCGTCCATCATTGCCGCGTAGGGCTTCGGATAACGGGAAATGAGCGAGTTCAGCCGGTACTCCACCCGCCAGAAGTCCGCCGTCTGGCTGCCCCCAGTCAGCATGTCCTGGTACATGGCTACGATGTCGCCTCCGGCACACAAGCCGCGTTCACCGGCGCCCTGCACGAGAACCGTTGCAACGGCGTCGTCGTCCGACCAAGCGGTGAGCTGCTCCAGCATAGCTTGGGCCATGCGCGCTGTGAGGGCGTTAACGGCCTGGGGCCGGTTAAGGGTAATGACGCCGAGGTGGCCGCGACGTTCGAACAGCACCTCCTCCATCAGCTGCCTTCCTGTAGCACGAAACTGGCGCCGTGGCGGATCCTCGAGGGGCTGTCTGCATAGTGGGAAAGCTCGCGCATCATGGTGGAATGTCCTCCGGTCAGTGGGATTGCTCAGGTGGATTGCTCAGCGGGATTGGTGGGGGCGCCGGCCGAGAGCCGGGGTTGCGGAGGGGCTACGTCCGGTTCGTGGTGGCAATGATGTCGCGCATGGTGCGGTTCAGTTTCCGGACATCGTCCCGGGTCAGCCCCAGGCGCTCCATCATCGTGCCGGGCACATCCAGGGCCTGGGTCCGCAGGGCCGCTCCCTTGTCGGTCAGGCCGACGGCCAGGGCTCTTTCATTGCCCGGAACCCGGTTTCGTGAGACCAGTCCCCCCACCTCCAGGCGCTTGAGCATGGGGGAGAGCGTGGCCGGTTCCATCGTGAGGGCTTCGCTCAGGCTGCGGACGGTACGCGGGCTCTGTTCCCACAGGGCCAGCATGACCAGGTACTGGGGGTGGGTCAGACCCAGCTTCTCCAGCACCGGCCGGTAGGCGGCCACAACGCTGCGCGATGCCACCGAGAGGGCGAAGCACAGCTGGTGTTCCAGAAGCAGGTCCTCGTCTTGTTGAACAGTCATGTCTCGTCCGCCTTTCCGGGCATTGTCCCTGCGTATCATTTCGTGCCCTAATGTTTAGCGTACGATTAGATGTGCGGAACACCAAGGAAAGGGATTCTTCCATGGCCCACAGTGAGAGCTTTGCCTCCAAATTTATGCGCGTGACCGGCAAGGCCCGGTTCATTTTCGGGCCGGCGCAGTCCAGTTCGCTGGATCATGCCATGACCGAGGAAAACAAGGAGCTGCTGCACAGCCAGCAGGAGGAAACCGAGCAGCAGTGGGAAACCGTCAGGAGGGCTGACGGCAGCACCTACATCGTGCCCCGCAAGCCCTGAGGCGGACCAGGCACCCGCTTCGGCAGTGCGGTCCATGGATGCTGGCCCTCCCCATGAACTTCAGGCGAACAGTTGCCGAACCTGGTCGCCATCCGCGTGGACGCGCATAGCTGTTCGCTTAGCGTGGGCGTATGCCCACGATTTCTGCCCGGCGCCGTCGCGCCCTGGCGGCCTCCGCCGTCGTTCCCGTCCTGCTCGTTCCTGCCCTGATGACTCCGGTCCTGGCCGGGCCCGCTGTGGCCGCCCCGGCTCCCGGGCAGCCGGCCGAAACGCTCAACCTCGGTGCGGCAGACCTTCCCGAGAACCGTACGGTGACGGAGTTGGCTCCGGGGGTGACGCATACGGCGATCGACCGCGGCATGGCCAACGCCAGCCTGAGCTGGACCGTCGAGGTGACCATTCCGTCGTCGGACCCGGCGGGTGCCGCATCCGCGCTGTCGGATGAAGCCGGCGCCCGCGCCGTCGCCGAGGACCTGCAGGCCCGCGGCCTCGAGGCGCGGGTGGAGCGCGTGGAGTCACCGCGGCTGGCGGACGCCGGGGGAGACCTGGGCTACCGGGTGCGCGTGGGCGGCTTCGCGTCCCAGGAGGCCGGAAGTACGACGGCGGCACGCGTCAAGGCGGCCGGCTACGGCGCTTCCGTCTGGTACACCGGCTGGGACGGAGACGCCGCCGGTGCGGACCAGACCCGCGGACCGTGGGCGCTGGAGGTCCTCACCATCGATCCGAAGGAATTCGACGGCGGCCTGGCCGCCACGTTCGGCCCGGATCTGGAACAGCGCGAAACCACCAGCGAACTGGCCGCGGGGGCCGGCGCCCTCGCCGCAGTCAACGCGGGTTTCTTCGTCTTCAGCGCCGCCCACGGCGCGGAGGGCGACCCCGCCGGCGCCGGCGTGTACGCCGGGCAGGTGCTCAGCGAGGCTGTCGGCGACCGGCCGTCCCTGGTGATCGACGGCCGGAAGGCGGAGGCCGACGTCGAACGCCTCACCTGGCGCGGGACGGTCACCGAAAAGGGAACCGAACTGGCGCTGGACGGAATCAACCGCGTGCCGGGCCTGATCCGCAACTGCGGCGGCACCGCCGATGATCTGGTGACCTCGCTGCCCAAGCACGACGTGACCTGCACCGACGCGGACGAGCTCGTGGCATTCACGACTGAGTTCGGCGCCTCGACGCCCGCCGGCGCCGGGGTCGAGGTGGTCCTCGATGCCAAGGACCGGGTCACGGCGGTGAATCCGGCGCGCGGAACCGCGGTTCCGGCCGGCGGGCAAACGATCCAGGCGATCGGTGATGACGCGCAGCGGCTGGCGGAGCTGGCGCAGGTGGGCGACAAGCTGCGGGTCACTTCGGAGCTGGCGGATTCCGAGGGCAAAAAGCTGAAGACAGGCAAGGACACCTACGTGGTCAACGGCGGCCCGCAGCTGGTCGAGGACGGCGAAATCCGGGTGACGGCCGCCCGCGACGGCATCGTGCACGCGGACAATCCGGGCAACTTCTACGGCTGGGCCCACAAGCGAAACCCGCGCACGATCGCCGGCATCGATGCCGCCGGGCGGCTGCTGCTGGTGACCGCGGACGGCCGGCAGACCTCCGCGCTGGGGCTCAGTCTGCAGGAAGCGGCGCAGGTGGCCGAATCGCTGGGTATGGTGGAGGCCATCAACCTCGACGGCGGCGGATCCACCACCATGGTGGTGGACGGCTCGGTGGTCAATGTTCCGTCGAACGCCGGCGGAACCGAGCGGGCCGTGGGGGATGCACTGGTGGTGCTGCCGGGGCGGAAGTAAGTTCCGTAGTCGTGCAGCCTGGCGCCTTATATCCCGGACAGGGCTGCGGGTAACTTGCGGCCCTGTCCGGTGCGCTTGTCGCCGGTGGCCATGTCCATCACATAGGTTTTCCAGAATCCGGACGCGGGGCACTGCGGCGAGGGTACAGTCCTCGACGTTGATGACTTCGTCAGGCCGGCGCCTTGGGGATCATGATCCACAGCGCGATGTAGACCAGTTCTCCGATACCGACCAATCCGAAAATGATGAATGCGAGGCGAACGAGTAGCTTCGGAATGCCGAAACGGGTCGCAAGGGCGGCACAGACCCCGGCGATCAGCTTGCCTTTCCGAGGGCGAACCAATGCAGCAGCCATGCCGACAGTCTACTGACTGACGGACGTTCCCGACCAGCACTTCGGGCAGCACCCGAGGACCAGGTTATTGTCCAAACCGCCATCTCCAAGGTAACGTCCAAATGTCCTACATTTGCCGCTTACCCTTGGAAGACTCAGATGCAGCTCACCCGACCCGCGCGGAACGTTCCGCTGGCCCAGCAGGTAGCCGACCAGCTGAAGGACCTGATCGCCTCCGGCACCTGGCCGGTCGGTGAAAAGATTCCGGCCGAGAACCAGCTCAGCGCGGACCTGGGCATCAGCCGCAACAGCGTCCGGGAGGCACTGCGGTCGCTGGTGCATGCCGGCCTGCTGGAAGCCCGTGCGGGGGACGGCACCTATGTGCGGGCCAGCTGCGAACTGGGCGTGAGCCTGCACCGCCGCGTCGGCGCCGGGAATCCGCGGGACGCCTACGAGGTGCGCTCGCTGCTGGAGCAGCGGGGCGCCGGCCTGGCCGCCGAGCGGGCCACCGCAGAACAGATCGCGGACATGCAGGAGATCCTGCGCCGGCGCGACGCGGCCCGGGACCGCCGGGACGACGCGGGCTACGTCGCCGAAGATTTCGCGTTCCATGCCGCCGTGGTCGCCGCCAGCGGCAATGCGCTGTTGACCGAACTGTACGCGCATCTGCACGAAGCGGTGATGGCCGGCATCTCCCGTACCCTCGTCTCCAATCCCGATGCTCCGCTGGAAACCAGGCACCACGAGTTGCTGGCTGCAATTGGGCAGCGCCGGTCCAGGGAGGCGGAGGAGATTGCCGCAGCCCTGGTGGAAGAGGCGCGGGTGCTGGATCTGCGGACCGGACAGGAGCAGGCATGACCACCACAACAAACCAGCAGGCAGTTTCGCAGCGGAGCGCCCGCCTGGGCCTGGCCTTCATCGGCGTGCTGCTCATTGCCGTCAACCTGCGCGTCTCCTTTGTCAGCGTCGGACCGCTGCTCGGCGGGATCCGGCAGGATCTGGGCCTCAGCGGAGCCGCGGCCGGGCTGCTGACCAGCCTGCCGCTGATGAGCTTTGCGCTGTTCTCGCCGCTGGCGCCCGCTGCGGCACGGTGGCTCGGCCTGGAGCGCACCCTCTGGGCTGCGCTCGCAGTACTTGCCGGCGGCATCGGGCTGCGCTCCGCCGAGGTCCCGGGCGGACTGTGGACCGGCACCGCGCTGCTGGGTGTGGCCATCGCGTTCCTGAACGTCCTGCTGCCATCGCTGGTCAAGCGGGACTTTCCGCAGCGGGCCGGCTCGATCACCGGCCTCTACTTTTCCGTCACCAGCGTCGTGGCGGCGTTCGGCGCGGGCTTCGTGGTGCCGATCGCCGGCGCCGAGCCGGCCGGCTGGCGGCTGGCGCTGGGCATCTGGGCCGGGCTGGCGGTGCTTGCACTCGCCTGGTTCCTGCCGAAACTGAGGTGGCGGACGACGTCGGAAGCCTCCCCGGCTGCGGAAGCACCGGCGTCGTTCCGGTCGCCGTGGACCTCCGCCTTGGGCTGGCAGGTGACTATCTTCATGGGGCTTCAGTCTGTGGCTTTCTTTGTCATCGGCACCTGGCTGCCCAGCATCGAGGCCAGCCACGGCGTCGATGCGGTGACCAGCGGCTGGAACATGTTCTGGTTCCAGATCTGCGGCGTGGCCGGGAACCTGGGCGCCACCGCGCTGCTGCACCGACTGCCGGACCAGCGGCCGGTGGCAGTGATCGGAGGCCTGTTCGCCGCCACAGCCTACCTGGGCCTGGTGCTGGCCCCGCAGCTGTCCCTGGTCTGGACGGTGCTGCTGGCACTGGCCTGCGGCTCCATGATCGTGCTGGCCCTGACGCTGTTCAGCCTGCGCACCCGGCACCATCAGCAGGCCGCGGCACTGTCCGGCATGGCCCAGTCCGTCGGCTATGCGATGGCGGCGGCCGGCCCGATCGCCTTCGGTGCGCTGTACGACCTCACCGGGGACTGGGCACTGCCGCTGAGCCTCACCGCGGTCCTCATGGTGGCGATGGGCTTCTTCGGCGTCCTGGCCGGCCGGCACAAGTACATCGACTGACCCCGGCTCAGGTGCTCCGCCACGTCGGGCCATAGCTGCCGCGGCGTCCCAGCCGCACCGCCATATGCAGCCCCGCCAGCCTTTCCGTGCCCCTCGGATCTCCGCCCACCAGCTCGAAGATCCGCTGCAGCCGGTTGTGCATGGACTGCCGTTCCAGATGGAGCGTCCGCGCGCTTTCTGCCGTATTGCAGCCTGAGGCCAACCACACGTCCAGCGTCTCCGCCAGCCGCGACCCCTTCGTGGCGTCATGCTCCAGCAATTCGCTGACCTGTTCCTGGACGAAGTTGCGCACCGCCGTCTCGCTCAGCTGCCGGGCCGCCAGTCGTTCCAGTGCCAGCGCTTCCGCGTCCAGCACCGCTCCGGGCTTCAGCTCCCCGCGGGCCAAATCGAAGGTCAGCTGCGCCTCGGAAAGGGACTGGGCAGCAAGCCCAATACCCGGCGCCACCGGGCCGACAGCACAGGCGAGGGCGGAACCCGCGGGCGCCTCGGACAGTTCGGCCAGCAGCTCCGCCCTCGAGGTGCTGGTCCCGGATTCCGGGAGGCTGACCAGGGCCACCAGCTCGTGGTGGCTGACATAGGTCACGACGTGCCGGGCCCGCCTGCGAAGGAGCTGCTCCACCGCGCCGGCCCGCAGCGAGGCATCGAGCATCCGGCCGGCCACCACCACCACCGGGCGCTTGGGATCGATCCCGGCGGCCCCGCACAGCTGCAGGAGCCGCTCTCCATGGGCTCCGCCGATCACCGCGCGCAGCAGCTCGGCGCCTGCCACCTCCCTGAGGCTGGGCTGCTGGCGCTTGAGCAGGGCCAAGGAGAGGATGTCCACCGCGCGCTCGGCCACCACCCGGGCCAGCGTCGCGTCGCCGTCGGGTCCCAGCTCCAGCCGGAGGGTCGCTGTGACGATGCCGCGTACGCTGACGTCGAAATCCAAGGTGCGTGCCGGCGTCGTGCCTTCATCGCCGTCTCCTTCGCGGCCGTCCCCTTCCGCGGCCGGCGCCGGCGGCGCACTGGAGGCGAAGATTTCGCCGGAGGGGTCGATCAGCGACGCCGCCGCAGGCACATCGGCCGCCAGGAGCCCCAGCAGCTCGTCGAGCCCGCCGCCGTGGGCCAGCTCCGCGGCCATCGTGTGGGAAAGGGTATCCGCGCGCTGGAGCACTGCCACGGATTCGTTGACCAGCAGGCTGTTGATCGCCTCCGCCACTCCGACGAAAGGGACGACGGCGCGCAGTTCGATCAGCGGAAGGCCCGCCTCATCCGCGGCGCGCACGACGTCGGCGGGCAACGCGGGCAGCGGTCCGCCGGTTTCGATGGCCAGGGCCGCGACGCCGCGTTCGGCCAGTTCGGTCACGTAGTGTCGGCGCTGCTGCGGCTCCGTGTGGGCCAGCGCTGTGCCTCCGGTGAGCAGCAGCTCGCCTCCGCGGAGCAGTGGAGCGATGTCCAGCACCTCGCTCGAATGGACCCACCGGACCTGCGCCGACCCGGCGGCCGATGACCCTGCCCGCAGTACCGGGGCTGCAGCTTGCAAAGCCGGGTGATCGAAGATGCGGGTCAAGGGCAGGGGCATGACGATCCGTCCAATCAGCGGGGAAATAACTCGACACAGCGTCTATTGTTGGCGGTGACGCAGACCACATAGCCTATCAGTATCGCTAAACCACTGGAGGTTTTCCCATGAACGCAGAAGTTCCTGCGGCATCCGGACATACGGCAACGACGCCGTCCACGGATGATTATGAACAGCAACTCCAGCCCATCCCCGAGTCAGGGCGCACGCGTAGTGTTGCCGGTCAGTTCTGGATCTGGGCCGGCGCCAATCTGGCCCCGATTAACTGGGTGCTGGGCGCCCTGGGCATCCACCTGGGCCTCGGTTTCGCCGATACGGTGACCGTCCTGGTTGCAGGCAACCTGATCGGCATGATCCTCTTCGGTTTCTTCGTCCTGATCGGCCAGCGCACCGGTGCCACCGGCATGGTGCTGGCGCGCGCGGCGTTCGGGCGGCGCGGCAATTACCTTCCAGCCGCCATCCAGGCCACCCTGGGCATCGGCTGGTGCGCCGTCAACACCTGGATCATCCTGGACCTGGTCATGGCACTGCTGGGCAGCATCGGCTGGGTCGATCCCGCGCAGCCGAACTACGTGGCGAAGATCGCCGTGGCCGCCATCATTATGGTCGCGCAGGTCATCATTGCCTTCTTCGGATACAAGGCCATCGCCGCCTTCGAGAAGTGGACCGTCCCGCCGACCATCGCCGTTCTGGTGGCCATGTCCGCCGTCGCCTGGTTCGGGATGGACATCGACTGGGGCTACGCCGGACCTGTCGGCGAAATCCTCACCGGCGGCGAACGGATCGCGGCCATGAGTGCCGTGATGACCGCCATTGGAATCGGCTGGGGCATCACCTGGTTCACCTACGCCGCAGACTACTCCCGCTTCGTGAGTGTCCAGGTGCCGCGCCGCAAGGTGTATCTGGCGTCCGTGCTGGGCCAGTTCATCCCGGTAATCTGGCTGGGCATCCTCGGTGCCAGCCTCGCCACCAAGAGCGGGTCGATCGACCCTGGCCAGCTGATCGTGGAGAACTACGGTGTCCTGGCGATCCCGGTCCTGCTGATGGTGCTGCACGGTCCCATCGCCACCAACATCCTGAACATCTACACCTTCTCCGTCGCCGCCCAGGCGCTGGATGTCAAGCTCAACCGCCGCGCCCTGAACCTGATCGTGGGTGTCTTCGCACTCGCCGCAGTGGTCTTCTTCATCTACCAGGAGGACTTCGCCTCCGTGCTGGATGCCTGGCTGATCGGCCTGGTGGCCTGGGTCGCCTCCTGGGGCGGCATCATGCTGGTGCACTACTACTGGCTGGAGCGGCGCAACCCGCTGCCGGTCAACCGCCTGTTCGATCCGGTCGGCACCACCCGGCTGCCCGGCGTGAACTGGGCCGGCGTGACCGCTCTGCTGGGCGGCATCTTCACCACTTGGCTGTTCATGTACGGCCTGCTGCCGGTGATGCAGGGACCGTTCGCGGTGGCCATGGGCGGCCTGGACCTGTCCTGGCTGGCCGGCGGCCTGACCAGCGCCTCGCTCTACGCCGTGCTCGGCCCCAGAGTGCACCGGCGGTTCACGCCGAACCTGGAGCCGGCGCCGCACGCCGAAACCTCCGATCCTTCAACCACCCTTCTGACTACATCCGAACCCGCTTCGTCCTGAAGCAACCCACCTCATTCAAAGGAGAATCATGTCCCTGACCACTGACGCCCGCAATGCCACGAATGTTTCGGAGCTGGAGCGCCTCAAGGTCCTGCACAACGGCCAGAAGCA